>NZ_CP197430.1:0-1294 GCF_059632245.1 Bythopirellula superficialaquae | reverse complement strand
GCCAACTGACCTGCCCCCTTCACCCGAGACCACAGCTGAAGCGAGAATTTGGTGGTGGTCGCAAGCGAAGGAGGATCATCGATGGCACGAGGAAACAAGTTCACAGCGGAGCAGATCATCACGAAGCTGCGTGAGGCAGAGGTCCTGTTGGCTCAGGGTCAGAAGGTCCCTGAAGTTTGCCGGCGGTTAGGAATTTCCGATAAGACCTATTACCGTTGGAAGAAGGAGTACGGTGGTCTGCGGATGGACCAGGCGAAGCGTCTGAAGGATTTGGAGAAAGAGAACGCTCGTCTGAAGCGTCTGTTGGCGGACGCGGAGCTAGATAAAGCGATTCTGCGGGAGGCCGCCTCGGGAAACTTCTGAGCCCGGCGAAGCGGCGACGCGCGGTGGCGTATGTGCGTGATGCACTGGGCCGCCAGTGCGTGACCGAGCGTCGGGCATGTCGCGTGTTGGGGCAGGCTCGAAGTACGCAACGGCGGAAGAAGCATATTCCCTGTGACGAGCCGCGTCTTGTGAAGCGGATCGTGGAGTTGGCCACCGAGTATGGGCGATACGGCTATCGCCGGGTGACGGCCTTATTGCGTGAGGAAGGATGGCGAGTGAACCACAAGCGGGTCGAGCGGCTGTGGCGTCAAGAAGGTCTGAAAGTCCCTCAGAAACAGCCCAAGCGGAAGCGTCTGTGGCTGGCTGATGGATCGTGCATCAGGCTGCGGCCGGCCTACCAGAATCACGTCTGGAGCTACGACTTCGTGGCGGATCGGACGAGCGATGGCCGAGCCATGCGGATGCTGACCCTGATCGACGAGCACACCCGTGAGTGCCTGGCGATCGACGTGGCGAGAAGCCTCAAGAGCGAAGACGTGCTGGAGCGACTGAGCGACCTGTTTGTGCGTCGTGGGGTGCCGGCCTACCTCCGCAGTGACAACGGTTCGGAGTTCACCGCGACGAAGGTTCGAGAGTGGCTCTCTCGCGTCGGCGTGAAGACGCTGTTTATCGAGCCAGGCAGTCCTTGGGAAAATGGTTACATCGAAAGCTTCAACGGCAAGCTGCGTGACGAACTGTTGAACCGCGAAGTCTTCGACACACTGTTGGAAGCGAAGGTACTGATCGAGCGCTGGCGACACGTGTACAACACCAGGCGGCCACACAGCTCGCTCGGCTACCGCCCACCCGCACCCGAGGCGATCGAGCCTGCTTCATTCGCTTTGGCTACGCCTCAGCGAACGAAGCAGGCTGGCGTTGGAACAGGTCCAACACTAACTTAAGAATTGGTTCCATTCTTGGGGGCAGGTCA
>NZ_CP197429.1:0-29439 GCF_059632245.1 Bythopirellula superficialaquae | reverse complement strand
CAAGTTTTTCCGCGAGATTTGTGTTCATAGGAATTTCCTGCTAATTGCTAGATATGAGTCGTACACATAAATTCGCTATGCGTCGTCGCTAGACGACTGTATAAGTACGCTATGACATACGCTACTTTTTGGCAACGACTGTTGGCAGTTCTTATTGATGGGCTCGTTCTCTTTCCACTGGTTATCCTGTCGTGGTGGCTGGAGGGATTTTCAAAGCCCTCGGCTTATCTTGTTAATTTAGTTCGCTTTGTCATTCTGAATGGCTACCAAGTTTACTGTCATAGACGTTATGGCCAAACTGCGGGCAAGTATGCGATTGGCATTCGTGTCTTACAACTCAATGGTGAAAAGATTACTTGGAAACAGGCATGGCTACGTAGTTCAGCGGATATCCTACTTGGTGGCATAATTCTTTTTGGTACGCTTCACACATTGTCTATTATGCCCATCTCCGATTTTTATTTGGGCTGGTACGATCGAGGTAAAATCATCAAGCAGTTGAAGCCAGACTGGCTAATAATTATGATCCGGATTGCTCAGGTCTGGACTGTATGCGGTGCGGTTGCAATTTTATTGAGCAAGAAACGACGTTCACTCGACGACCTTATTGCTAAAACTTTAGTGGTCGATTTGCAAACAGGATGAGGAGTCAAACCGAGCCAACCATCCACTGTGTGCTACAATTCAATACTAAGGATTCAAACTCCACGAAGATCCATTGATCTCGAGGTTTGAAAATGGGTGCTTATCGCTATCTGGTGTTTCCACGACGTCAGCAGCCGACGACTGACGAAGTGGCCGAATTTCAAACTTATGCGATGCTGCTCAAACGTCGCTTTGCGATCGGCCGCGAGGGAAAAACGGATGCGCTCGTAATTGCCTTTGAAAAAGAGGTGTTCGACCAAGCCTTATCCGCGGACGAAGGTTTTGAGTTGCTGATTCGCAAGTGGCAAGTTCACGGCTGCGAACTGGTCGACAAGCTGAAGTTTGTAAAGGATCCCGACGCGCTCAAGCCAACGCGTGTCCATCCGCTCGAGCGTTATCCTTCGCCGGCAAAAATCCTGGCGGCGAAACAGCAATTGGCTCAGGAAGCCATCGCAAAATCACTGCTTAACGTCGAGCAGACTTTGTCGCGGATGACATGGTTGCAACGCGTGGGAAGAGGTGTTCCCTACGCTCTGATCGCGCTAGGAACAATCGGAATGATTGCCATGGGGTTTGCAGTCAGCAGTCGCCTCGAAAGTGCCGGCCGTGAGCGACGTCAAGACACCGTTGAACGAGTTTCGACCGATGCCATGCAAGAAAAACTAGAAGCCGAAACCGCCTTGGCCACAGATTAATGGCTAATATCGCTTGGCATTCAAGTTGCACTCTTTTCAAGGAACCCGACACTAGCGCGTTGCGGCTCAGATACACTTCAGAGAGGATCACGCCATGGAACACTCACTAGCAACGGCGGAAGTCATTAGCAAAATGGCTTATCGCATTTGGGAAGAGGCGGGTAAGCCCGCAGGCACTGGCGAAGCGGATTGGCTCGAGGCAGAACGGCTTTACTGCGCGCAGCATCATTGCGAAGATGATCCCACGGTCGTCGGCGTCGTTCAGGAAGCGTCCGAGGAGTCGTTCCCTGCGAGCGATGCCCCCGCTTGGACCGGCGCGGCGGTAACAGGAACCGTGAATCCCATCAAAATCCCCGAAAGGATCCCCACTATGCCAAAAATTACAGTCGACGGAGTCTGCAGCGTCGAAGTCCCCCTGGGTAAACGACTTGTCCTGGCGTTGACCGAAGATGCGGGCATCGACCAATTGCATGCCTGCGGCGGCAAGGCACGCTGCACGACTTGTAAAGTCGAATTTGTCGATGGGGAACCCGACAAGATGACCGTTGCCGAACGCGATGTCCTCGCGGCAAAGGGACTTACTGGCGTACGACTGAGCTGCCAGATTCTTTGCGAACACGATATGACCGTGCGGGCCACGAGCCGCTTTGAAGGGAGCGGGCGCAAGGACGCCGGCAGCCCTGTGGCGACGGAAATCGAACCACCTGCTGAGTGGATCGACAAATAATTCTTCTCGTCAATCTTCCCCAGCAATCTTCTCTCAGACGTGAGGATTAATCCACGGTCTGCGTAAGTTTGCTAGCCAACGTATTGCTGCGGCTCGTGTCGTACGGAATTTCCGGCATGACGTGTTGACGATTGCGCCCATTGGTCGAGTTGGAGCGGCAACATCAAGCAGAGCGCCGTCTTAGCCAGAAAATATGGCCTAGAATTCACTGGCTTTTCGGCTCGCCAGTTTTGGCGGCACACAACTTTTCCTTGGTGATTCTCATCCACAAACGCACATGTTCGTGCGACTTCCCACGGAGAGGGATTGCCACGGAATACCACACAACTTGGGGGGATTGACTATGACTTATTTGAATTCACGATTGGGCGTTGCGGCCACGCTTGTGGTGTTGGCAACCTTGATTGCCAGCCCTGTTTTTGCACGGGGTGGTGGCGGTGGTGGACGGGGTGGTGCCGGTCGAGGTGCCGGAGGGGGCGGGAGACAAAGTGCAGCTCCACGTGGTGATCGCAACTTCCGCGACCAGGGGCAGATCGGCAACGGCAATAGACAGTTCCAACAGGATCGAGCGATCCAAGGAGACGCAAATAACGCGATCGATACCCGCGGTTTGGATAATCAAAATCTATCGAATGCCTTCAAGCAACAAGGATTTGACAACCGCAATGGTCAAGTTCAACAAGCGGCTCGCGATCGGGCGAACAACTTCCAGAATCGGAATCAGCCCTTTTCGCCTGCTTGGTATGCCGACCATCCGCAAGCTTGGCGATACGCCAATCCTCGTGCCGATGCCGTCGCGGTAGCAAGCTTGGCGTCGGTAGGTGCCTGGATCGGTGCTGGCTACTATGTGCCTGTTGATGACGCGGAAGAATCAACCACTTATGAAGAGGCCGCCGAAGATGAGGCAAGCTCTGATGAATACGCACCTCAACAGACGATGGCGAACGTCGCCCCCGATGCACAAGAATGGCTGACCTTAGGAACGTACTCCTTGTCGTCCAATCAGAATTCGTCTCCCTCGGTGATGCTGCAATTGGCAGTCGATCACGCGGGCGAGCTCCGCGGGGTTTACTACGATTCATTCACCAATACGACGCACAACGTGGTTGGCACATTGAATCCCAAGACCAAGCAAGCTCAATGGTCGTTCGATACCAATCAGGATGTCACGTTTCAAACCTCAATGGACCAACTGTTGCAGCCCACGGGTAGCGTCGCCGTAAACTTCGCCACGGGCCAACAGCAATGGCAACTCGCACGAGTCGACCAGACGGCACAGGGGAATTAACGTCGTTTCACCTTTCGTGAAGTCGACAATTTGAGAAACGCCCGCGTCAAATCATTTGGCGCGGGCGTTTTTGCATTTCCAGCATTGGTTTGCTAGAATAACAAACTGTGGTTATGTTTGCCTTTAAAGAAAACTCATCATGAACACCATTCACATCAACGGGGGCAGCTTCGATTTTTCCACGCTCGTGGCAAAAGTCATATCCGATGCTGAACCCACGGTTCTGGAAACGGATTCGGGCGAGAGCGTGGTCGTAATGCCGCTTGATGAATTCACAGGGTGGCAGGAGACGGCCTATCTGCTGAGCAATCCGGCGAACGCGGCTCAGCTGCGAAAATCAATTCTTGAGGCAGAATCTCACGTAGTCACTGAGCATGAACTTGACGAGCAATGAGACTTGTCTTTACAGAAATCGCTTGGAACGACTATCTTTGGTTCCAAACAAATAACCGCAACTTGCTCAAGCGAATTAATCTGCTTATCAAGGATTGTTTGCGTAATCCCTCGGATGGGCTCGGTAAACCCGAGCGACTCAAGGCTGATTTAACGGGCTATTTTTCTCGCCGTATCGACGACGAACACCGACTTGTGTACACGGTCAAAGAGGGCGACCTCGTGATCGTTGCCTGTCGATTTCATTATGAAAGCTAAGTTCCAAACGGCTGGAAATCGCAGTCCGTTTCTGTAAAATCGAAGGTTCTCATTTCCAGACTTTTCCTTCGCTTTTCAGACCGGGAGACTTGTCGATGTCGGCAGCCAGCGGGCAGATTGATACCGTTATGCACGAAACGCGGCTGTTTCCGCCGAGTGCGGAATTTTCAGCCCAGGCACGGATCAAATCACTTGCCGAATATGAGCAGCTCTGGAACCAGGCGAAGAGCGACCCCATCAAATTTTGGGCCGACCTTGCTCGCAAAGAATTGCATTGGTTCAAGCCGTTCACCAAATCGCTCGAGTGGAACGAACCGTTCGCCGAGTGGTTCGCCGATGGCGAAACCAATGTCTCGTATAATGCACTTGATAAGCACATCGCCGAAGGCCGCGGCGACCGCATGGCAATTCTTTGGGAAGGTGAGCCCGGCGACGAACGCAAACTTACCTACACCGATTTGCATCGCGAGGTCTGCAAGTTCGCCAACTGCCTGAAATCGCTCGACATTCAACAAGGCGATGTCGTTTCGATTTACATGCCGATGGTTCCCGAGCTCGCCATCGCGATGCTCGCCTGTGCACGAATCGGCGCGATTCATTCTGTGATCTTCGCCGGCTTTTCGGCAGAAGCGATCGCCGACCGTAATAACGACGCGAAAGCCAAACTGCAAATCACGGCCGATGCCGGGTGGCGGCGAGGTAAGGCACTACCGCTTAAGCAAACTGTTGATGAAGCGCTTGCTAAATCGACGACCGTAAAACATTGCATTGTGCTCGACCGCGTGAATGAAGCGATCCATATGGAAAAAGGACGCGATCATTGGTGGCATGAAATGATGGCCAAGGCCTCAGCCGATTGCCCCGCCACGCCGCTCCCCAGCGAAGCGCCGCTCTATATTTTGTACACGAGCGGTTCCACCGGAAAACCAAAAGGAATCAAGCACACCACGGCGGGCTACAATCTGTTCGCCAAAAAGACGTTCCAGTGGGTCTTCGATCATCGCGACGAGGACGTCTATTGGTGTACCGCCGACTGTGGTTGGGTCACTGGTCATACCTATTTCGTTTACGGTCCGCTCAGTGCCGGTGCAACGTGCGTGATGTACGAAGGGGCCCCCAACGCCCCCGACGAAAGTCGGTTCTGGCAGATTATCGAAAAGTACAAAGTCACGATCTTCTACACGGCCCCCACGGCGATCCGCGCGTTCATCAAGTGGGGCGACCATCACGTCGCCAAGCACGACCTCAGCAGCTTGCGCCTCTTGGGCACGGTGGGCGAAGGAATCAATCCCGAAGCATGGATGTGGTATCACCGCGTCATCGGCGGCGAGCGCTGCCCGATTGTCGATACTTGGTGGCAAACAGAAACCGGCGGCATCATGATGAGCCCACTCCCTGGGGCGATTGCGACCAAGCCCGGCAGTTGCACCAAGCCTTTGCCAGGGATCATTCCCGAGATCGTCGACGAAACGGGCAAGCCCGTTGGGATCAACCAAGGGGGATGGCTTACGATCGCTCATCCTTGGCCGGGCATGCTCCGTGGTATCTGGGGCGACGATGAACGCTATAAGGAAGTCTACTGGAGCAAAGTCAAAGGCAGGTACCTCGCCGGCGATAATGCGCGTTGCGACGACGATGGCTATTACTGGATTATGGGCCGCATCGACGACGTGCTGAACGTCTCAGGTCATCGGCTCAGCACAATCGAAATCGAAAGCGCGCTCGTGTCGCATCCCAACGTTGCCGAAGCCGCGGCGGTGGGTCGCCCTGACGAGCTTAAGGGGGAAGCGGTCGCTGTATTTGTAACGCTCAAAAATGCCGTGCCCAGCGACGAACTGCGCAGCGCTCTCAAACAGCACGTGCGCAAAGAAATCGGCGCACTCGCCCAACCCGACGACATCCGCTTCACGGGCAGTCTTCCCAAAACACGCAGCGGCAAAATCATGCGGCGGTTGCTCAAAGACATCGCCGCCGGCAAGGAAACGGTCGGCGATACCACGACGCTCGAAGATTACAGCGTTCTGGCGAAGCTCAAGGAAGACGACGAGTAGCCTTTCACCCATCCGGGGGGAGGGAAAATCTCCACTCTCTCTTGGTAATGCGCGGCTCCGCCGATTAGACTACGCTTGCAAATACCATTGCCTGTTCTCTCTTTTCACTTGCCTGAAAGGTAGGCGTGTCATGGAACAACTAGTTCCTCTGTTGATTCAATTGATTGGTGGCGGAGCGGGCGGCAACATTGCCGGCACGCTGCTCAAGAATATCGATTTGAGCAAGCTGGCCCAAACGATCATCGGCATCATCGGCGGTATCGCCGGTGGCCAAGCCGTCGATTGGATGGGCGTGCTGGAATCGGTGCTGGGAGCCGGCGGAGCGGGCGAAATGGCTGGCCAAGCTGGAGCTTCAGCCATTGGCGGCGGACTCCTGGTCGCGATCATCGGCCTGATCAAAAAAGCCATGGCCGGCGGCGCAGCGGCGCGCTAAGCCTTCGCTTCAATTCATGTAAGCGAAATCAACTGCGCTGAGGATGCGCACGGAGGTCGCTTTGTTGGCCGCGAACAAGCCCTGAGCAATTCCGGCAATGCACAATCGTTCGCTTGGCGAATGTTCACAGCTTCTTGCCGGAACTCGCGTTACTCGTTCAGGCCTACGGGAGGTCGCCATAGAAATGATAAAGCGGACATATTCCTCTCACCGCCGCGGGAATGACTAAGGCATCCCGGGGCTCGCCGCATGTACGCTCTCTCCCTGCTCTGCTGAAATTCTGACATGTACCACCATTTTTTGCTTGTAGCCGGCGCCGTTAGTACTGGAAACTAACGACGCTCGCGCACTGTGGCTCGATCAAGAGATCGTCGAACGCAGCCCGCCGGATTCGCTCATGGTTCCCGCGGCCGATGGCACGTATTTGTCACGCCCCAAAGAGAACAAGCAGAAAGCATTGTTTTAATTGCCAATAAGCGACACTCCCTACAGCCGCATCAACTGCTCACGTACGGTTGCCATTCTGCCCCTCGTCCGCGATACTGGAAAATTCTGGTCAACTCGCCAGCCTTGGTCCGGTAGCTCAGTTGGTTAGAGCAGGGGACTCATAATCAGAATGGTTAATTTTTACCAATCTACAATAATCACCGCAAACTACGATGATTCTCGTCTGTGCTGATGATTGCGACACAATCGTAAATCAGAGTAAATCGAAGTAAATCGGAGTTTAAAGAGAAGTCTACACACGTTCTACAATGCGACTCCGTGATGACATTCTCACGCACTCAACGTGTTGACCCCATGAATTGCGGGGCATGATATGCGAACGCAGCACAGGGGCATTTTCGCGGTGTGAGCGGCCCTTGTGAAGATGGCCTAGCTACTCGTTCAATTTGAGCGATTCTAGCTCCCAGCGATTCTCGCTGACCTGTCTAACCACGCCGGTGAAGTTGGTGCGAATTAACGCTCCGAAAGAGTTTTGTGCATCGACGTAGCTCGTGATCTTATAGCGGCGATCGCCCAAGCTAGTGACGTGCCCTTGGTTGCCATCGAACACGCCGGGGAAGTCGGCCGTCGCTGGCGACTTGAGCCGCTCCGTGACAAAGTCCTCCATCATGATATAGGCCATGCTTGAATTGTCTGCCTCATGCCACGGCACGGAGGCTGGCATCTCATCGGAAACCTTCTTAGTCATCCAGACTGTACAGCCACCCATGAGCAAGAAAAGAAAGAGACAACCCAACAGAGAGTTCTTGGCTGACTCAGTGGGGCAACCGCACTTAGGGCATTTCTTAGCTAGACTGCTGACTAGCTCACCACATTCGCTGCATTTCTTGAGTGCCATGGATTATGTTAGCTCGGCTCAATCTGTTTCTTGGACAATTTCTTGATATTGGATAAACATCGTCTCAAAATTACATGATGGATCAGTGTCTGCGAAGGAACCACATCAGACTTGCCAGTATAAACGCACCTTTAACCAATATCTAGTATTGAGATTTGACTGGCCTAACTGGCCTGTTTGCCTACGATCATCGGGTTGCGATTCTCGCGGAGCATCCGCGAATAGAAACGCCTGGCTTCGATGGCGTTGGGGAGGGTCTTGCGGGTTCGTTGACCGCGGCTGTCATACTCGATTGTGACAGGATTTTCGTTGATCGCTTTTCTGTCCATTGGAAACATGTGTGTAGTATATTCGCACTACATTACTCTCGCAAGCAATAGAAAGCCCTCGGCCATCAATGTGACAGCCGAGGGTGTTGCATTATTCAGCTAAAGATTATTGGTATTTCCAAGTATGAAATTCGCCCTGGCTCCTCCTCTTTTGGGTACATATCGTCATCCCAATCGACTTGATTAAGAATTATGTCGCCGTACGACTCTGCAAGTTCTTCATCGCACAACTCCTTAAGGTATTGTTTCACCAAGATATCTTTTTGAGTGAGTTCGCACTCCATTTGATAAAGTGGATACTCGATACCTTCGTGAGTGCAAATTACTTTGTTGATCCTTCGCATTTCAGTCAGACGAATTGCACCCAGCCCGATCAAAAGTGTTTGCATTGACATCTCATTTACCTGCCCACTTATTGGATGGCAGATGCGTACCATCTTCTGCTTATTTCCCTTGTCTACTGCGTTCGTCTCGGCTTCCGTCTTGGTCTTTGGCATTTCTTTTTACCTTTGTGAGTTTGATTAGGTGGGTACAGAGAAAAACAAGAGTGCGTTTCGCAACACTACTCGCCTGGAGATTGCGATTCGCACCACTCTTGATAAGAGGGCACGGGAGGCAGAGCAGCCAATTCTCGCAAGTCCCTGTCAGACATGTTATGCAGCATTTCGACCAAACTATGATTGACCGACCTCAGGCCGGGAATGATAGGGGTCTTGGCTGCCCTATCTTCGAGTTCTTGCAGATAAGGAAAAATCTCGTGCTTGTTGGAAGTTGATTTGGATCGTTTGGTCTTTGGCATCACTGGCTCCTTTTTGTTGTGGCCGCATCGAACTGATTTGGCCTCATACCTGATCTTCCAGGAACAACATCAAAGAAACAGGCCGCATACGGGACACATAGCGAACAGTTAGCGAACAAGCCTGGCAGCAGCGAGATGCTTGCGTTCCACCTGCTTGACGGTCATGCCATGAGCTTTGGTCAGAGAATACACCTGTTCGATGCTAGGCGCACCAGTGTAGAAAACTTGGGTGGTGAACTGTTTGGAGAAGCCCATCAACTGAAACTATTGAATCGCTTCTTTCCGCTGCTCAAGCTGTATCTGTGAGGGGATAAATTCGCGTGTCATTCACTTGCCACAAGCTCACGCATCTCCGCAAGTAACAATTCCTGCTTGGCGATCATGGCGTCAATCGAAGGAACTTGGATATTACTGACTGCGACCTCGAACTTATTTTGGGCGATCTGGCCTTCCATGTTTGCAATCACAACTTCGTCTTGGGCATTGTCAATCGAAGTATCATCCTCGAGTTCGTCATCCTCGAGCGTCTCAATCTCGGTCTGGTCCCCGTAAGCCAGCTCGCTATATAGCTGTTCGAGCATGTCGATTTTCCGTTGCTGATTTTCAATAACTGCATTGGCCTCTGCCAGTGATTCATTATTCTCAACCGTGACCATGCTTGAGGCTTTGGCAAATGATTCACGAAGAACATCACGAGTAGCATTTTGCGACTGCAACTGAGCAATAAAAGCGCTGGCGTTTTGAATAACAGTCGACATAGCGATCCTCCTTGTAAGAAATTGCGATGCAATAGGAAGCAGAAACTGCATCAAGAGGGATGCAATATAATAGAATAGTACTATATGACTAGACACAGCTATCAAAGATCTCAGGGCAATAATTTAGCCGCAAGAACTAGTAAGCTTGAATGTACTCCCGTGGCAAGAAAACACTTTTGCCTTGGTGTAGTCCATCGAGTAAACGTACTTCCCAAACTCCCGGCCAATTCTGGTCAATTAGTCTACACCGTGTACTTCGTTTGACAGTAACAACTTCTCCTGTCAGGATTAGCCCTGCTATTCCTTGTGTATCTCTAGCGAGCATTAACTGAGCGAGACGATCTCCTGCTGCTGCTGAAGTGCCCGCGTGTACAGCTTCCAGATCACCTGCACGAACATATGCAGTATCGCCAACATTTAATGAAGATGTTCGGTCGCTATGTATCGGGGCTGTCCAGTCTTCTGCATTACCTCGTGTGGGATCAGAGTAATGACTATAAACAAAAACATAAAAGAAAACCGCCGTCATGAAGAGGACTGCAAAAAGGAATAGCGAAGCTTTGATCTTTTCTAATTTTTGCTCCTCATCCGATAGGGCGTCCGTAGTAGCTGCTACAGGCAATTCAGGCGGAACTTGTGCATCAACAGGCGTCATAATGTGCTCAGTGCCCAAATGATCTGCTACCATAAATATTTTAGTGGTAAAAAGGCCCTTGCTTTTTGCAATAGCCAATGCAGATTCCTCATCTTCGGCGTCGATAGTATCAGTTATCTCAGCCCCCGCCCCGTCAATTGCTTTGACCTTGAATTTCATCGGATGCTCCTCCAGCACAAAGCAATAAAATCGAGTTCGCAGTATAAACGCCCCCGCCAGCTGAATCAGTATCCTGATGCCTCTACGAAGAACGACAACAAAGACGATCCTGCGCTGGATGTGGGGAAGAACCGTTCGTGTGATTATTCTGTGTTACTCTACTTAGCAAGCCGAATAAACACACACAAGCAATAGCTGCGGTGCATGGCTCTGGAATTGTGCCTGCTACGTAATGTTCCCATATCTCGTTTGAGCTAAGTGCTCGTCCGTAGATTGCTGCTTCGTCGATATTCCCAGCGAATTGAAACAATCCGCTATGAGCTTCACCGATGTGTAGCGGCTCTGAATTAGTGGTAGCTGGCAGATCCCCTGCAATCGTGGCAACGGCTAACCCATTGATATACAACGTCGCATCATTAGATGCATCAAACACTCCGGCAACGTGATACCACTGCTGGTCGTCGAAATCGTATGGGTGGTCGTAGTCTTTGATATTAAAGGTGGTGAATCTCAGGACAGAGTCGAAGTATGGTCCCGGCATTCCGAGTCCTGGATCAATAGGTATGCTGAATCCGTATCCTCGATCTCCAGATACTTGTACTAACCAAGTCGAAAGTATTGGCCCACGACCTCTTACCCAAGCTTCGACTGTGAAGTTATTCGTTAGTTGATTCAGCTCTGGAAATGGACCTACTGTTACGTAGCCTGTTATACCATCAAACAAAGTTGAAGTATCTGAATCACCCGATATAGCTCCCTCTTGGCCAAGAGTCACATTCCCGATATACGTGCCGTGAAGAGCATTTGAGGAAGTGTCGTAAGCTGTGTTGCCCGTAAGCTCACCAAGCCGCCAGTAGCCTATTGGATTATCATCCAATACTGTAGTGGCATAGTCTGTCGCCCTAGATGATGAAATTGTCACAAAAAGCAAAGCTACAAATAAAGTCAGCCTCACGAGACGACCTTTCGCTGTGGATGGAGAAGCAATTTTGGGATAGTATAAAGCTATCCCAATCTCAATTCCACTATTTTGCTCCTAATACTTCTTTTTCACATCTCTTTAGGTTTGCCAATGGACGCTTTTGAATCTGTAATTGCGGCAATTTTGCAACGGGATGGATTCTGGGTCCGTAACTCATACAAGGTAGATTTGACGGCAGAAGATAAACGTGCCATTAAACGACCGTCTTGTCCTCGCTGGGAACTTGATGTTTTGGCCTACCGTCCTGGAGACAATCTTCTGAGAGTTGTTGAGTGTAAGTCTTACCTCGATTCTCGAGGTGTGTCCGCCAAAGCCTTTACACCAGGCTCTAAAGGTGCGAACCGGTACAAGTTGTTTACTGAGCCGAAGACATGGGAAGTTGTTAGCAACAGGCTTGTCGAAAGGCTGCTGGAAAAGAAAGCAATCAGGAAATCACCGAAAATTGAGCTGTGTCTAGTGGCAGGTAAGATTCCGAGTTCGGAAACAGGTCGTCTAAGCGAGGTGTTCAGAAGTCATGGCTGGAAATTATTTGACGCTGGATGGATCGGCGACCAATTGCGAGAGGTTGCCGCAGAGGGTTATGATAATACAGTCGCTGCCGTAACAGCAAAGCTGCTTCTCAGGGGAATTGACTAAAGATGAAGTTCTCGGACTAAGTACTGTGATTGCTGAAAATTAGTCGTTGCTTATGGCTTTTTTTAAACCATGAGAATTAGGCTTAAGTTCTTGCAGGTCGTTGCAAATAATCAGGCATAGCAAAGTATTTCTAACGACGATGGAATCATTGCAATGGAGTTCACTGTCGTTGATATTCTAGCAGATTTCCGAGAAGCAACTCGAAATATTTGGGATCTCTGCGATCGGTTTGAACGCCGATTTCAGTCGTTTGTATTAAAAAATGCCACTGTTGTGCCGGTCCATGGCAATCTTTCTTTAATTGCGGCATAGTGGTAAATATATCTACAGTACGTGACTTCTTGCGGTGAATGTCAATGGATGCAACTTTGAAAAAGAAACACGTCATCTCTAAAAAGCGAGTTATGGACCATGGGGAGGTCTTCACAGATTCCCGCGAAGTAAATGCCATGCTCGATCTCGTGAAACAGGAAACCGAGCGTATCGACTCTCGGTTCCTGGAACCGGCCTGCGGCAAAGGCAACTTCCTTACGGAAGTTCTGGAACGCAAGTTAAACGTCGTGGATCGAAGGTACCGTCGGAGCCCACACGATCACGAAAGGTATAGCTTGCTGGCCGTCTCATCAATTTACGGCATTGATATACTTGAAGATAATGTCGTCGAATGTCGCGCAAGGCTCTTTGGTATCGCCGAAAGACATTGCAAGACCCTTTTCAACGACGAATTCATGCGGACAATCAAGTTTGTCCTCGGACGCAACATTATTCATGGGGATGCCTTGTCGCTCCAAACGGTTGGAGATAATTCCAATCCGATTACGTTTTCCGAGTGGTCCTTGCTGAACGGCACCATGGTTAAGCGGCGGGACTTTGAGTTTCACGAATTACTTTCTTATGCCGGTATCAAAGGGAAGCCGCTATTTTCCGATCTTGGGGAAGAGGCTTTCTTTCCCGAGCCTGTAAGGGAATACCCTGTTACTCATTACCTGAAACTTGCCGATGCAACTGAGCAATTACAATCCTGATGTATTGAGCTGCCTGGCAAACCTCAGCAGCGACGAGGTATTCACGCCGCCAAAGATGGCCAATGAAATGCTTGATATGTTGCCTAATAAGTTATGGAAGAATGAAAACGCGAAGTTTCTAGATCCGTTCTGTAAGTCGGGAATCTTCCTTCGAGAAATTGCCAAGCGGCTCGATGACGGCTTGTCGAAAAAGATTCCCGATAAACAAGCCCGTCTGAATCATATTTTCACGAACCAACTCTACGGCATCGCAATCACTGAGCTCACAGCGCTGATATCGCGGAGGTCGGTTTACTGTTCCAAGGTCGCCAATGGGCAATACTCGGTGTGTGATAAGTTCGACAATGCTTATGGAAACATTTACTTCCAACGTGTGGAGCACACCTGGGTCAGCGGTCGTTGTTCCTTTTGCGGGGCCAACCAAGAAAATTATGAACGTGGTGACGAACTTGAATCGCATGCCTACAAATTTATTCACACCAATCACCCCGAGGAGATTTTCAACATGAAGTTTGATGTGATCGTCGGAAATCCTCCTTATCAATTAAGTGATGGCGGCTTCGGTAGAAGCGCTTCGCCAATATATAACCAGTTTGTTCACCAAGCAAAGAAGTTAAATCCGCGTTTTTTGACGATGATTATCCCTTCTAGGTGGTTTGGAGGTGGGAAGGGCTTGAACGACTTCCGAGCTGAGATGCTCAATGACAATCGCATCAGGAAGATCGTTGATTTCGAGAATGCAGGAGAATGCTTCCCTGGCGTCGACCTAGCGGGAGGTGTCTGTTATTTCCTTTGGGATCGCGACCACTCTGGCGATTGTGAAGTCGTTAATGTGAATAACGGTCAGAGGGTAAAAGCGACGAGGCCACTTAATGAGTTCAACACTTTTATTCGTCACAGCGAAGCGATGCCCATAATCCGTAAGGTTTTGGCGAAAAAAGGGAAGTTTATGAGTGAACAGGTTACAAGCAGAAAGCCGTTTGGCTTGTCTACCAACACCCGGCCAAAAAATAAAGGAGATATTATTCTTCGATGGCAAAACGGAGAGGGTCCATATCCACGTAAAGAGGTCGAGATTGGAACAGACATAATTGATAAATGGAAAGTGATTACTTCATACGTGAGCTATGACCATGCAGGTAATCCAGGCAAAGACGGACGTCGTAAGGTATTTTCTAAGGTTGAAGTATTGCCCCCAGGTACAATTTGCACGGAAACGTACTTGGTCATTGGCAGTTATGAAAGCGAAGGCGAGGCGAAAAACCTTGTACAGTATATGAAAACTCGCTTCTTTCGGTTCTTGGTTTCACAATTTGTATACTCGCACCACATTACTAAGGAATCTTACTCACTCGTTCCTATACTCGACATGACTAAGACCTGGACTGATGCCCGACTCTTCAAAAGATATGGTATTGAGTCCGGCGAGATTGAATTCATAAAGTCGAAGATTCGTTCAATGGACGGGAATGGTGATTAGACCTCAATCAAACTTGTAGCTCGGGAGACTAGCATGCCACAGCAAGACCCTTACGGATTTTATTTAGATCATGCATTACTTGAGGCGGAGGTTGCAGCGTCAGGAATACTGAGATTTTCGCAGCGATACCAAGCCGCGACCGGGATAGTTATCACACCTGGGAACCCTCAAGAGTATCAGTTGCAGGAGAATAAATGGGGCGCTGAGTGCCGCATTTATTTCAATTCAGATGCTGTTGTCCAGTGCGTTCATCCCTTAGGAATACACGTAGAAGTTGGCCGTCCGTATCGAAACAATTACATGTATCGAATTAACAATCAGGAGCTTTGGTGGGAGCTGGTCGAATTATTCGGCTTTCACCTCGGTGAGAACTAGTCAATACTGCTTGGTAGAGATGAATGATGCCCAACGAATTTTTCCCTCCGCGGCCCGAATCTAAGCCAACAATCTATGCTTATCAAGATTCCAATCCTGAGTATCAAGGGCTGCTAAAAGTCGGCTACACAACCGTAAGTGCCAAGTCGCGGGTTGCCCAGCAGTATCCTACGCTTCGTCCCGGTAAGCCCCCATATCGGATCATTCTGGAAGAGACTGCCGTTCGTAAGGATGGAACGTCGTTCAATGATCGCGATGTCCACCGATACTTACGCGCGGCAGGTTGCAAGAATCCTAAAGGCGAGTGGTTTGCTTGCTCAGTCGATCAAGTGAAGGCCGCAGTAGTGGCTTTATTGCGTGGTGAGGGCTATGAACACGACCGCACGCTCACATTCGCAATGCGTCCCGAACAAATCGAAGCGGTCGAGCGGACAGCTAACTATTTCAAGCGAATGCGGGAGGAAGCTCCGACAAAGCCGCCACATTTCTTATGGAATGCCAAAATGCGGTTCGGCAAGACGTTTGCCTCCTATCAACTCGCCAAGAAGATGGGTTGGCGTAAGGTGCTCGTGCTAACTTTTAAGCCAGCGGTCGAACATGCTTGGGCCGAAGATCTTAAGCGTCATGTCGATTTTAAGAGTTGGCAATTCATCTCCCCGGGCGGTTTGACCTATGAGGATGTCGACACTAAGAAACCATTCGTTTGCTTCGGTTCTTTTCAAGATTATTTGGGCAAAAATCGCAGCACGGGGGGAATCAAAGCCAAGAACGAATGGGTACATGCGACCAACTGGAATTGCGTAATACTTGACGAATACCATTTTGGAGCCTGGAGGAATAACGCCAAGGAGCTTTTTGAAGCGGAAGGTCAAAAGGAACAAGAGTTCGGCGAGGGCCAAGGCATCGAATATTACGACGAAGAGGCGATGCCCATCACGACCGATGCTTACCTTTATCTGTCGGGAACCCCCTTTCGAGCGATTGCCTCGGGCGAATTCATCGAAGAGCAAATCTACAACTGGACATATTCCGATGAGCAACGGGCCAAGCGAGACTGGCAAGAACCAAACAATCCATATGCCGCTCTGCCCCGTATGGTACTAATGACGTATCAGCTGCCCGACGCAATCCGCGAAATCGCTATGCAGGGTGAGTTCAACGAGTTTGACTTAAATGTTTTCTTCGCTGCTGAAGGCACAGGAGACAATGCTAAATTCAAATACGAGAACGAAGTGCAGAAATGGCTTGATCTAATTCGGGGATCGTTCCTACCAACCTCAATCGACAATCTCAAACTCGGGGCCAAGAAACCTCCGATGCCATTCTCCCACGCACCATTGCTGGATGTGCTTAGTCACACGTTTTGGTTCTTGCCAAGCGTTGCGTCCTGCTATGCAATGCGAAATCTCATCAAGAAGCGGCAGAATCGCTTCTATCACGACTATCGAATTGTTGTCTCGGCTGGAAACAGTGCAGGTATAGGCGCTGCAGCACTGGGGCCCGTACTTGACGCCATGGGCAACCCGCTAGCGTCTAAGACAATCACGCTTTCCTGTGGAAAACTGACCACCGGCGTGACGGTCAGGCCTTGGACTGGCATTTTTATGTTACGCAATTCTTCTAGTCCAGAAACCTATTTCCAGGCCTCCTTCCGCGTCCAATCACCTTGGACGATTCAGAACCCAGATGGCGATTCTCCCAATCAGGAGCAGATTGTTAAGGAAGAGTGCTATGTTTTCGATTTTGCTCCCGATCGCGCGTTGCGACAGATTGCTGACTACAGTTGCCGACTCAATATCGACGAGTCGAATCCCGAAAAGAAAGTGGCCGAGTTCATCAGCTTCCTGCCCGTGCTTGCTTACGACGGTAGCTCTATGAAGCAAATTGATGCTGCCGGCATCTTGGACATCGCCATGAGTGGCACAAGCGCAACTCTATTGGCCCGCCGTTGGGAAAGCGCCTTGTTGGTGAATGTCGACAATGCCACGCTGCATCGGCTAATGAATAATGAAGCCGCGATGAAGGCTTTGTCAAACATCGAAGGTTTTCGCAATCTTAATCAGGAAATCGAAACCATAATTAACAAGTCCGAAGCGGTAAAAAAAGCTCGCAAGGAAAAGAATGACGAAGAACTTACACCCAAAGAAAAAAAGGAACTCACCGACGCTGAAAAGGAATACAAATCTAAGCGGAAAGAGATACAAGAGAAGCTGATCAAATTTGCTACTCGCATTCCTGTGTTCATGTACTTGACCGATTATAGGGAACGCACGTTGAAGGATGTCATAACTCAACTTGAACCCGCACTTTTCAAAAAGGTTACGGGACTTTCCGTGTCAGATTTTGAAATCTTGGTCAGCTTAAACGTGTTCAATAGCGCACTGATGAATGATGCCGTTTATAAGTTCAAGCGGTATGAAGATGCTAGCCTCATGTACACAGGAATTAACAAGCACGAAGACGAGGATGTCGGTCTATTCGATACCGTGTTGAGTCAATCTGATTATCAGACAATGTTTGAAAACATCGCCGTGCCTTCATGACGTTTCTTGTTAAGCAGCATTAGTTGGGTGATGGCGGCTGAACTCATCACCCACTCACAGTGCAGCTGCTACGAGTCAAATCAGTTTATTGTCGTCTAAAAATGCCATTCCGGAATGCCCAGAAGATCTTGCTGACGAGGATCGTTCGGAGCGTACGCGATACCACTGTTACTGACTCCGAGACCGCCATCAAATCGCTGACTGCTGGAAGTGCCAGCCTCTCGGTGCAAGGGATTCTCAAAATTCCAGACCGGTAGGCCCAACAGTCCAGTCTGATCCACAGCGGTCAAATTCAGTGTGGGAGCATCGAAGACCTTGGGCGCTAGGCGAGTGACTCGCTGTTCCTTGCTACCACAATCACATTGCCCGTGAGGACGACCACAACATGCATACACTGCTTGATTTAAGACCATCATCGTAAATCTCCTTGAAAAAGGTGGACATAAAACTGTAATTCTAAATTTCTAATTGCTCAGCACGTTGGCGTGCTTCCCTCGCAGCCTGCACACGCGAACTATGGGACTTGTAAACGGCTTCCGACATGCTTGGGCCTGCAAACTTCTGCAATTGATTTTTTGCCCTCATCAATTCTTCGCGAAGTTGCAACACACATTGCTGAAACGATTCCAAATCTTTGTAGGCCTGCTCTTCTGGAAGGGGTCCGGCACCCATGCTGTGAAACGAAGATTGTTCATTGATATAAGATTTACATTGCCAAAACTTTTTCTCTTCAATAGCCAAGCGGCGGGTCAAATATTCAGCTTCACGCGACAATCTTATTTGCTCGTCTTGCGGTGACTCAGCATGATTAAAGAAACCATCGCTGCAAGCACCATTACGAAACAAATACCAACCTGGCAGCAATTGCATGGTTTGGAGTTCGCTCACTCGGATCGACAGTTGATCGTCCCTGCCAATCTGAATGAGTTCACAACCCATGCGTTCTGCAAACTCATGAAAAGTCTCGCCAGGATTGTTCGCCAATTCCGCTTCCAAGGCGCGTAGATCATTCCGCATAGCCGATATCCGTCGGTCGAGTGATCGACGTGTTTCATCATCTTCGCTTGTTAGCAAACTGTCTTCGCCAACTGTGATCTGACGATATAACTCGTTTCGGCGCTGTCGTAGCTCCTGATGTCGATGTAATCGTTGCTCCTGTGGTGTCATGTACTACTCCCTATGTAAGAGGAAAAAATCAATTCATAAAATTCAGTTCACCTTTACGCATGGCATCTAGCAGAGGATTGTCATACATGGCTGCGAGAGCCTCATCTTCACGCTGTTGGGCTTCCAACCGAGACGCAAAGCTCGACATCCAACTGTGGTTATCTTGCTGACTCGATAGCCGGATTACTTTTTTCCCAGCCATCTCGTGAGCCACAAGCAATGCCAAACAGAATGCACTAGCTGTATCACCGTGTCCCTCGCCGTCTCGAGGACTCACAAGCCGCATACCGTAAGATTTCTCCTCGACTCGGAGCTTGTGCAGATCGCGTTTTAACGGTGCACAGTCATAGAATGCGAAGCGTTGATCCTGAAACGACTCGATGGTGAGGCTGGCCTGTTGGCGGAGATTAGTAGCCGTGGGCGGAACTTCTCGCATAAACGGCAAGCTGTTGAATCTCCGTCTGGAATTCCTACGCTTGCGGTTCGTGTCAGCTTCGATAGTTTGTGCCAAGTGTTCCGCTTGCCACGGATCGAAAGCACAGAATTGCATCCGATACTTTTCTTCGCATTCCAAGACGTGTCGTTCGACTTCTAAGAGATTGATTTTTTGCCCGCGTATCGGCTTCCATAACTTGTGATGGGCGAGTTTGATCTTCCCTGACTTGCCGCCCTTGGGAACGGCCATGACTACTAATGCCGCGGCATCGCGTGTCAAACCGAGATCGAGACCACCTACGAAGTAATAGTCGCCTTCATTGCCAGTCATGGGCTGGAGATCAGCAATGAATGCGGATTCAATATCGGATTCAGTTAGAGCGTCTCCCCCAGCGTTACTCCACTGGTTATCCCAGAGGCGGGAATAAGCTGGAGCTGGCAACATTTTGCGTTGGTCGGCAAGCATTTGGGGAGTAATCCACGACGCGACTGGACCATCTAATCTGGAAAAGTGCCATGTTTTGTTGGTGCGTGCTGCTTCGCGGACGTGCCATTGCCAAGTCTCAGAAAAGCCAGCATTAGCGATAACTATGAGCAAGCAAGTTTTCTTCTTTGCAGCAGATGAATACAAGCTATGCCACAAGCTGCCGTCACCCTGCCAATGAGTTAACTCGTCGCAAACAATGAGATCAGGAAGAATACCGTATGAGCTTCCTACATCTGATGTCAAAATCTCTAGCTTGGAACCGTAACCGGGATGGCCTTTGGCGATGTTGACTACGCAATTCCTTTGCACTTCGATCAATCTTTTTCGCCACGGATTCAATCGGATTTGAGTATGAATGGCATCGGTGAGAAGAGCCGCTTGGTCTTTATCTGCTGCAATCACATAAGCACGGATTGGACGAGTTGCGAACATCAAGGCCCACGAACACAGTAAACCTATGTCGGTCGTCTTGGAGTGCCCGCGTGGGCGCTCAAGATAGACGCGGAACTTCATACTCAATCGCCACTTGTCATATCTCCCGTTGCACTTCATTAGGCCCCAGTCGATGGCAGAAAAATCATCCTCTTGCCATTGCTCAATGACTTCGCCTAACGGTCGAACATCACCCGCACAGTCGAGTAGAGTATCATCCCTAAATTGCTTTGGGCTTTTCGCATACTCCTCAAACTGTGCTTGGCTTATCATTTTTTGCGTCTGCGTGCTGCTTGATAACGCTCGTACCTATCGAACTTGTGTTGTGGAACAGGCGTCTTTTGAACAATTGGAATCTTGCGGCTCAACAAATTCAGAAGTTTGGTAATCATTGGACGACTACCTGATAGACACCACCTCCCCTGAATCTGCCCGTCTCCCATAACTCCATGACAAACTCTTGGTGGAGTTGTGTAACTACGTTCAAGGCTTCTGGTGAATCGTTCTCACGACCACGAATGTGCTTGCCGTTGGCAAGACGTAGGAACCAGCTACCGTCATCCTGTACCTTGGCATAACTGCCATCTGAGAATCTTTTAATGGTGTGCTGCACGTTCAACCTCCTCTAATAACTTTTTGTCAGCACGACCCCAATCACTGGGCGTGTTTGCCAATGTGTTGGCAATAAACTGTTGCCAATCGTGCTCACTCATCCTTGTGGCTCGGAATGTACGCATTGATTCGAGCCATTGCTTTGCGTCATGCGAATCTGGCCCTTCGGCACTCGTCCTGGCGTTCCCCGTGGTGCCCCTTGCTGCCCCTGTGCCGCACTCCCTGTCTGAATGTGCCCTGAATTGCGTACATTTGGCGACAATGCGGCATAGGGCGGATATGAGATTCATTAGTTTTTCTCCTTGATTGAGCCATCGAACACACCTGCCCATGGCGTCTCGTCCTTGTTGAGGCCCAGGCGCTCAATGGCTCGATCTCGTGCATCTGACTCTCTGCCCAGTGCCGAGATGTACTGCAACCGTTCTCCGTGGCTCATTTCCTCGGACTTCAATCGCAGCCAGCGTGCAATGAGCAACGCTGCGGCTTCATGGCGTGTCGCGGTGTTAATCGCCAACTCGTGTTGGTATGAGATTTCACCGTGAACTTGGACTACCTGTTCCTCCATCGTGCGTCTGACGATTCGCATCTGTCGCGTGATTCTGATGCAAGGCAAAGTCGGCAGCGTTGTCGTACAACTCCTTTTCAGAGTACTCAGACCGTTCGTCTGGGCATTCAGGTTACCCGTTGGAGCACCTCGTCCCTTCTTGGCCTTCTTTGTCGTATCCTGCATGGGGTGACCTGTTACTTCTGCTCGTTCGCGTGTCGCGGTTTACATGGTGGATGTTGTAGAAACTTCTGGTTCAGTCTGTTTTTCTCGTGCTATTCACAAACCACAAAGGATCGTGTGAACAATGGTGTCTGGCTCACTCGGTATTTTGATGTTGCTGCTAGTGGTGTGTTTTTATCGTGTTCATTTATGCTCCCTAAAAACGCAATACTAAATCACCGAACTTTACATCCATTGAATCATGCTCTCGCGTACATCGTGCTCGTGCGTTGCATATATGGGCATAGTGGTGGTCGTTTGTTTACTTTTTTCAACCGACTGATCCCCACAGCTTGTGACTGCAAACGTCATCAATCTCATCTCCATTTCTGTTACTCCGTTGTGTACTGTTCACACTCGCTGCTTCCTCACTTTTTACCTTCAAGAATCCTCGCTCTAACTCCTTTGATTTCAACGCTTTAACCGCTATCTCACATAGGTAAATGAATATGCGATAATTGGTGTGTGTGATTGTGTGTGTGTGTGTGTTGTTCGTTTTTTTTTTTTTGTCTGATAGTGAAATCAGAAAAATCTGGAACGGCGAGATTGAGCGAGATGTTAGTGATCTCTCAGTATCAACGGGTACTGATTAAACCGTTCGACGTAGGCCTCTTGCATAGCCGCATACGTGACCTGCATTTCCTGTTTATTCGCACGGCAGATCACTCCATCATGGAGGCCCAAGGCGGGGTATCCGCAGGATTGGATTTTTTCGAGGATATCTAGCAGCAAGGGTTGTTCGTGGGCGGCTTGTATTTTCAAGCCAGCCCCCGTGAAGAACGGTAGCTTCGGATGCACAGCAATCACCCGTTCCATCAACCCTTTGACGGTGATCTTGAGCTGTCGCATGACAGGCACATAAGCGGGGTTTTTCTTCAAGAACAAGCTCATACCTGCCATGGCCGCCCGTTGGTCTTTGGCGTTCAATGCCGCATTCACAGCACGCTTAACTAAGGTGCGAGCTTCTTTCTCCAGTCCACGACATATCATCTTGGGAATCACGGATAATGGACGGTACACATCGCCTGACACCTCTTCGCCTGAAAGGTGATAAAGAATTCGCGGGTGATGACCACTAAAATCGAACTCAGCAATAGGTTCCCCATCAATGGTCATCGTGCGTCGTGCTTCTTTTTTCATCAACGAGTAGGAGTAGCAGTCATCGCCGTAGGCGTACAACCTGCCACCATGCTCGAAGTCGCCGTTGTAGATCGCCCGCACCCAGACGTTCGGTGCATCAATCACCAGTGTCGCGGGCGAGGGCGGACCATCGGGATCTGGGTCAGGATCAGGAATCGCACGTTCATAGCGAAATCTAGAAACGAGATTTCGCTCGTTGATCGCAATGATTCTTTCAACGAGTTTTTGGATGTCGGGAGTGAGCTTGAACGGTACGGCTGTTTTGTCTGCATTGCGCAGCACGACCGGATAGTCATCCAAGTTGGTAGGTTTTTTGACTGATGTCGGTGCCGGAGGGAAGAATTCAGGTGACAAAACTTTGGCCCCTTTGAGCAGTCGGAGGCCCTTGACCGAGAGTGCATAGCGTGAAACGTAACCGCTCTGCTGGCTGCCTTTGCGGACGATCAACAATCCCTCACGGATGAGCGTATCAACGATGGAGTTCAACAACCGATTAGCCGCCAACGTGCCATCGCGAGGAATCGCTACGCACGCTCCGACTTTGTCGGCCTTGGCGATGTTCGCCACGACTTCTTCGAGCAGATGAACCTTACGTGCCAGATTGCGACCCTTGAGCGCGAGCATTGGTAATAACCGCTCGTGAATGATCTGCATGACTTTGGCAGGCACACGAATCGGGCCGTACCGATGAGAAGGAAGCTGTCGCAGTTTGTTGGCCGCCTGCATGTCGGCACGCCTGACTGCGGGTGGGAGATTTTCACTCATCGATTTTTCCGCACAGTTCGCGTCCTTGTTCGGTAAACTCGATGGAGAAATCATGGGCGTTGATCGCAGTCACTTGGACGACTCCAGCGGCGATCAATTCGTTGATAACTTCATAGCGGAGTTCATCGTCAGACGGTTCAACGGCATGGTTTTCGTTGGCCATTTTTTATCCTTCCTCATAAAACTGGATGCGGTTGCCTTTGGAAATTTTCTTTTTGGGTAACTCTCGCATGGGTGCTGGGCTTGTGTCGCGTGCTGCATTGAACGCATCTAAATCAGATTGCCGAACTTTATAGATTGGCTTTTTAGAAGTGCTTTTCACGGAGTAGTTAACTGCGCGTAAATCGCCCTGTTGAATCCACCGTCTTATGGTGTATTCCGCCACGCCGCATTGCTCGGCCGCTTGCTTGATGGAGAGCATCATGACTGCACCTCCTTTGCGGGCTTCACTAGCTCAGCCGTGCGTTTACGAGCGGTGATTGAACGTAGTAGCGTTCGTAAGGCTGCGGCTTCTGATTCAAGCTCAGCGAGCCGCGAACGAATGTCACCTTCATCCGCGGAACGGACTAGCTCACAGAGTTCGCGTGTTGATTGTTTTGTTCCCATGTAAAAATGTTTACATGGACCGATGGGCAACTAAATCGCATAAGGGCAACACTTAATGAACACATGAGAAACATGTTAGAAGGCATCAATTCGATGCGATTTAAGAGCGTGTCCTGCGGGAACGATAAAATTCCCGCAGGACACCAGCGGAGGCTGTTAGGAGGTCAATTTCGAGGTCTGCGGGGTCGATGCGGGGGCCTGCGAAGGCGTTCGTCCATCGACAATCGAAGTCTCATAGTAATCGCCGTTTTCTTCGGTTGCAGGCGTGATGACAGCTTTAAGGATGGGCTGCTTTTTCAATAACCTTTTAATTTTAATCAAGATATTTTTGTGACCACTAGCGGCGACTAGGTCTGCGGACTTTGCTTTACCACGCAACCGAATCAACCCCTCCAGTATTTGACGCTCGGTTACATTCAATGGGATGATCTGATTCCCCATTTGGATGCGTTCTCCGCCAAGATAAACGGCCTTGGGCGTAGGAGGCTGACGGCCCATTGCCAGGATTGCGGTACGCATGTATTCCATTTGCTTGAGCGTTCGGGCAAGTTTAAACTCTGACGGTGTGAGTCCGTCAATGTAAGTACACACCTTGAGCGACAACAAATCTTCTTCGGAGTTCGATAGTCCAGCGGACCTGCGACGGTCGTCTTCCACTCGTTGTGGTGTTTTAAGTTCGCCAATGATTTCAGTCGCCAGTAGGCGCCACCATTCATCCAAAAAATAACCAAATCTCATTTCTCACCGCCTTTCTTGGGCTTGGCGAATAACCAATTGTGAACATGATCGGCCACGGCCTCGAGGCGATCATCACCGATCTCTTCGCGATAGACGGCATCAATCGAACCGTCCACATGGCCCATCACTAATCGCACCGCAGGAAAATCTTTCGTAGAATCAGCCCAGGTTCTGAACGTGTGACGCAAACTGTAAAATCCCAGACCCTTTCGGCCATTGATTTTAAGCTCCCGCAATAACTTTTTGAACTGCCCCGACACCGCATTGATGTTGCAAACAGTTTTCAGGACTCGCCCACCGTTGGCGTCCTTGCCCCACGATTCTGGATTGCGGACCCATGGTGCGCCGTACTTCGTCAAAAACACTAAGTTTTTATCACGCGGATTCTTGGGCTTGGCTCGATTGTCGATCACATCTTTCAAGGCTGCGACTGTCTCAGGCCATAGCTTAGACCTGCGTTCAACCCCGGTCTTGCCACGCGGGAACGTCAACCAACCAGCCTTGAGATCGAGATTCGACAAACACAATTCGGCAACGTCCGTGTTGCCGAGAGCACAGTTGATGCCCAAGAGAATCATGCATCGCAATTGGCCTGTCGCTCCGGGGATGAAAACTTCTCCGTCTTGTTTACCGTTGAGCAACCAAAGTACTTCATCGCGTGTGAATAGTTTTTTCCCGTTCGTGGCCTTTTCCTTACGCAATTCAGATCGTGCTGGCTTCACGAACTCCGTACCGTACTTCACGCGGCTAGTGATGAGATCATTCTCGACACCGAAGCGAAACACTGCCTTAATCTTGCTAATAAGGCCGCTCAACGAAACTAGCCCGCGGCCCTTCGACAAGTGCGCCAGCAACGCATTGAAATCTACTGGTGTCAGATCGGCCACGATGCGATTGTTGCCAAAACAAGAAATGAGCTTGTCGCATACCGTCTTATACTCGCCGTATGTCGCAGACGACAATCGGCCCGCCTGCATCTTCGTGAGCTTGGCAGTGAGGTATGCGTTGCACAGTACAGCGATTGTCACCTGATCAGGCGTTGCTGTTGCATTATTCACGTTGCCACCCGTGCCGATGAAAGCTTGATACAGCACGAGGGCATCACTTTTGCCATCGTCTGGCAATCGAACCATTAAACCGTCTCGAATTCTGCCCCAATTGCCAAAGTAATAAACTTTGCCTTTGATCGACTTCATCCACTTCCCTGATGCGTGAGGTGTGAGAGGGAAGTTTTTGGGCTTCGGGCAAACAACAGTTTTGCGTTTCTTTCTAGTTTTGGTAGCCATGACGTTTATCTCCTGATTGAGTTGTTATCTTTTATTGCCGAGGGGCGAATCATCCGCGGCCATTTCGTCTTGCAAATCCTCGTGGCCTTGTTGGAACTCTGCCATGAACTGTTCTAGTTGCTGCGACATTTTGGTAACGCGGATGCCGAGCTTGATCCAATCCCATGAGTTATCTTCCGAGTGATGGCCTTCTAATCGAATCCCAGCAAGATCGCCTTCGGTGTCTTTCCATCTTCCTGTGCCAAGCTGGATATGGCCTTCCTTCACTGTTCGTGTGATGCGATCAACAGCAGAGCGTGACCATGGGATGTCAAAGAACATGAACACACCATCTTCGTTCTGTGTGAGTTGCAAGTCTCGCGGTTCGACAATGTAATTCTGCATTTCATTTTCCTTATGAGTAACGTGGAGCGTGCCACTGTGACACGCCCCACGCATTGAGATTAAGACAACACGATCACTTCGTACTCGACTTGCTCGTCATCCTCACCTTCTTCGATGGCGACGCCTGAATTGCTGTAAGCCGAGTCAACTAATGTGCAGCCCATGCCATCGCATAATTCCTCAACCGAGGACACTGCCAGAGCCTGCTGCGTGTGCGTGATGTCGCCGTAGTCGCACTGAAAGACGACTTTGGCGTTGGCGTCATATCCCTGCAAAATGTCGATCAACTCCTCGACCGTTAGGGCCTGATCGAGCAATTGGCTGATCTCACGCGGGATGTTAGAATTGGCCTTCATGACTTTCTCCTTCGTACAAAAGGGGACTGTTTAGCCTCGTCACGATGTTGACGCATCGTGCCGGGGCGACTTGTTGTAGTGAACACTCGTTCACCAACAATCATTGTAGAAAAGCTTGTAGACTTTACAACAGAGGATCACTTAGAATGGGGTAAATGCCCTTAATCCTCGAAGAAAACGACCAATGGTCCGGTAGCTCAGTTGGTTAGAGCAGGGGACTCATAATCCCTTGGTCGGGGGTTCAAGTCCCTCCCGGACTACTTGAACACTTGTACACCCATGACTGAAATTGCCTAGCAGTGACAAAACAGGGGATTTATTGAAATCGGTCATGGGCTGACATGCAGTGGCTGACACTGGCTGCGTCGGATTTTGCGTCGCTTTTTGGAAATGGCTATCGGTGACCTGAAGGTAGTGTTTCGCGGCAACTTCTTTGGTATTCCCGATCCAAGCGCAGACCACATGCTGGGGAAATTGTTCGGCGAGTTCGGTCTGCCGAGTGCTGCGTAAATTCTGAAAGAGTTTGGGCCAAGGCAGCAGCCCAGCTCTCTCGATGATCCGCAGAAGCTGTGTACGCAGATTGATATTCAAATCCCGGTAGCGGGCTATCACATGGACGGTACCAGGCTCAGCGGCATCAAAAGCCTCTTCAAGGATGGGGGCGAGTTCAGGGAAGATCGGCACTTCCCGAAACGCTTTGCCCGCAATTCGCTCCGTTTTGGGCGACCTAACACGAATCTTTCTCTTTTCCCAATCGACATCGTCCCAAGTCAGAACTAAGTGCTCAGACGGGCAGCGCAGGCCTGCAAAGCGGCTTAAGGCAAAGATCAGACGCCATTCTACATCAGGGCAGGCTTCCAAAACCTTCTGTGAGATCTCGCGGTTCACGAAATAGAACCGATCGGGATTAGCCTGCACCGTTCCTTTCAGGTCGGCGAAAGGGTTCGACTCGATCAGCTTTCGCCGAACTGCTGCTGTGAAGAATTGTTTGGTGATCTGCACGAATTTGCGTATTGTGTTCTCCGCGAGTCCCAATTTTACGAGGTAGAGTCGAAACCCGTCGGCGTCTCCGGGAGTCACCTCTCGGAGGAGCTGATCCTCACCAAAATGTTCGATAAGGTGCTTCTTCGTGGCTCGTTGCTTGAGCAGAGTGCGGGGTTTCAGGTCCGTTCGATCTGCGATGTAGTCATCGAGATATGGCCCGAGAAGCCCCGAGGAACGCGGCCGAATTAGTCCTGCATTGGCGAGCTTCTTGTAGAACACGTCGTCCAGCGACGCTACCCAACGAGCTGTCTCAGCTTCGACGGGGTGCTTTGTGAGCTTGGCATTCAGCAGGTGCTCGACATGCACCTTAGCGGTCTCCGCGGCTCGCTTTGAGATAGCACCCAGGCGGATCGTTTGCCGTTTGCCATTAGGATCTGTGAACAGAAGACGTCGGCGGCCATTCGGGTCATTGGATATGCTTGCCATGATTTGCTCACCTGTTTACTCGCGCGTGTGCGCGTGAGAGAGGAATATAGCATCAAGGATACAGTGTTGGCTATCTTCCAGAACGTTTTGTCAATTCCAGTCTAAAATACTCAGCCAATCGATCTGCCATGTCGAGCCGCAAATTACTCTCGTAATGGGCAAATTTCATCAGCGACGCTCTGGGAACTCCTGTCACACTAGAAATATATGGAAACGAGTCTGGTGAGTTATTGAGTTCTCTGCGGAGAACATCGGTCAAACATTCCGACTTAACATTCTTGGTTGGCATGTATCTTAAAATACATGTAGTGCCTATTAACGTCAATCCTTTTGTGTTGCCTCGGGATGCCAAAGCGGAAATCCCATGGTCTTTTTGCAGTTTGCACAATCGCGTCGAACGGATCGTCGCGAGTGAATTCTGATGTCGCAAGAATCGGTTGAACCACAGTTTTGGCACGTGTTGAGCATGATATGCTCTAGCAATTCCGCTTTTGACCGCGTTACTCGATCTACCAGCTCGGGAGTAATGTCTTCTCGACGGCCTACCACACGTAGCAACCTTCCGCCGAGTATTCGAACCGAGATGAGCTTTTCGTCAAGCTCTGTCAGCAATTCGCATATATCATCGTTTGTACGCATTATATGACAACCTCCGTAAGCTCCACCGACTGGCTGGCTCCGAAGCCGTTCGTCGAAGGATGACTCTGATGACTCAAGTGTCTCAGTACCGGCTCGCCCCCCAATATTGTTTCTTCAGTTTGATCATTAATCTGGCCTGTCTTGCGTGAGGAGGTTTCTGTGTCACTAATATCACTAGAGTCACTTGTAAGGTCTAATAGTGACTCGGGTGACTCTTTTTCGGCTTCCTTTGATCCAAGTTGCACGACATACCAGCGGCGGACCCGACCAGCACCAGTTCGATAGTCAATCGCCTTGCCAGCAACAACACGTCTTCGAAGGTGGCTAAGCTTATTGCCGATCTGACGTCCGGTTGGGACCGATGCCGTACCATGGGGTGGGCACAAATCGTACATCGCTTCTCGAAAAGGACAATCATTGCGCTCCCCCTTGAGAAGTTCCGTGATTTGCAGAGCTGTAAGTCCACTGCTGCTAGGATCAACAAGGTGCCAATTCTCGATTAACGCTCGCAGTGCCTGAGCTTCCCGGTCGCCATCTTCCACGAACTCCTGCCGGGTCGAGGCTGGATCAGGAAGCCCAA
>NZ_CP197428.1:0-6894 GCF_059632245.1 Bythopirellula superficialaquae | reverse complement strand
ACCCCGTCGAGCAGGTCGGCAAAGAATTGCGGAAGATGATGTCATGGATTCAAGAAAAGGAAGTCTGATTCGCGACAGAATAACGACTGAAATTCAACGCCCAGGGAGTGCCGTCCCTGGGCGTTTTTCGTTGATGCACTCTTTTCTCTCACGCATCGAGTTCGGGCGATGCCAAATGGGCCTGAATGTCATCGCGGGCGTGTTTACGGTCCATGTTCGGCAAGAAATAGGCGAGCAGCCCCATCAACGGCAAAAAGGCACACACTTGATAAACGGTTTCGATGCCATACCGGTCGGCCAGTTTACCAAGCACCGCGGCACCGATTCCGGCCATGCCGAAGGCGAAGCCGAAGAACATGCCGGCCACTAAGCCCACGCGGCTGGGGATCAACTCTTGGGCGTAAACAATGATTGCCGAGAAGGCAGAGGCCAAAATCAAACCGATAGTGACGGTAAGCACTACTGTCCAGTGAAGATTCACATACGGTAATACGAGCGTAAACGGCAACACGCCGAGGATCGACGCCCAGATGACGGTCTTAAAACCGAGCTTGTCACCAACCGGTCCGCCGCCGAGCGTACCTGCGGCAACCGCTCCCAAAAACACGAACAGATACATTTGGGCATCTGTCACCGACACGTGAAAACGATGCATCAAATAAAACGTGTAATAACTCGTGAGGCTCGCCAAATAGATGTACTTGGAGAACACAAGGGCCAACAAGATTGCAATCGACATCCGCACACGCGACGGAGAAAGGCCCGCGGCTTTCGCACCCGCCGTGGAGCGAGACTTCGCGTGATAACTCACAAGATGGCGTTGATACCAGCGCCCGACGTACATCAAGAGCCCAGCCGCCAACAATGCCCCCAACGACAACCAGGCGATGCTCCCTTGGCCGCGCGGCATGACGATAAACGCTGCGATCAACGGGCCGATGGCCGTGCCGGTATTGCCACCCACTTGAAACAAGGATTGGGCAAATCCATAGCGGCCGCCAGATGCCAAGCGAGCCACGCGGGAGGCTTCGGGATGAAAGATCGACGAACCGATCCCTACGAACGCCGCGGAGACCAAGATGCCGGCAAAGCTTGTCGATGCGGCCAAGCCTAAGAGCCCCGTCAACGTGAACATCGTCCCGAACAAGAGCGAAAACGCCCAAGGCCGACGATCGGTCAAAATGCCCACCACCGGCTGAAGCAGTGAAGCGGTGCATTGAAACACGAACGTGATCAAACCAATCTGGAAGAAACTCAGCGAATACTGAGATTTCAAAAGGGGATAAATCGCCGGGAGCAGCGACTGCATGATGTCGTTAAGCAGGTGCGAGAAACTCAGCGCCGCGAGCACGGTGATGACCGTTGATTGTTCTATTGCGGAACTGGAATTCGCTTCGACCGTGGCTGACTCCGCCGACATGCTCTACCTCGCTGCTTGTAACTTGCTTTCTCGTTCTCCACCTATTGTTACGTGGACCCAGCCCCAAGAAAGTAGGTTCATTCCGCAAGGGGGTTCATTCCGCAGATGGGTCGTCGGGCAGATTGGCCAGCACCGCATCCCAGGTTTGGTTGCCTCTGCAAAGCAGCCACCACCACGCTCAGCGGTTCGGCATAAATCTGCGGCAAATCGTACTCACCGGCAATGTGTATCGGGAATGCCAATCGCTCGAGAGGTGGTGTGAATTCGGCGCTAATGTCGGCCCGATTGCCGCGGGCATCGATGCGATACCAACCCATCTCGGGAAGCAGGACCGCATTCAATCCGTGCAAACAGAAGGGAGGTCCAATACCATCTACGCTTAGTCGCTGATAGCACAAGCCCGCCGGAATGCCGTTGGCTCGCAAGAGGGCTGCGAGCAAATGGCTTTTGGCATAGCAGTAGCCAGTTCCCGCGGCCAACACGTCGGAAGCCCGGCAAGTTACCGGATTCAGCCGGTAATCGCTACTATGTTTGATTTCATCGCGAACCCATTCGAACGTGCGTTTGGCGAGGTCTATTGGAGTCGCACCTTCCGAGGCCAATTTTGCAGCCAATTCACGAACCGCAGGTGTCCGCCAATCAATAATCGCGGTGGACATTAAAAATCGTTCTACGGACATAGATACTGCTCAAAAACATGGCAAGATAACACTTTTTCACGGACTACGCATACTGTCATCGGGTTCACACCATCGACTGTGAGCGGCTAGAATGGTGGGAACGCTGCTACAAAATCCCACCCTCACTTCCCGCCTTGCCATGCTCCCCATCCCGCCTGGAACCGCCGCGCTGTTGTTTGATTGCGACGGCACGCTCGCCGACACGATGACCCTTCACTACGCCGCGTGGCGGGATACGCTGCTCGCGCACAACATCGATTGCCCGCGCTCGTTTATCGATACCCACGCTGGCGTGCCGACGCACGGCATCGTGTTGGAAGTCAACAAACTGTGGGGCGTCGAGCTTGATGGTGATGAAATCACCGCCGATAAAGAAGCTCGTTTTGCCACGCAGATCCATCTCACCAAACCGGTCGAAGAAGTGCTTGCCACAGCGCACGCACATTTCGGTAAGCTACCCATGGCGGTGGTATCAGGTGGAACCAAAGATATGGTCCACGCGATTCTCGAAACGATCGACGCGATTGATTTGTTTCCCGTGATCATCACGGCCAGCGATCCCGTGGCCCCCAAACCCGCACCCGACGTGTTTCTCGAAGCGGCGCGGCGGCTGGAAGTCCCGGCCAATAAGTGCCATGTCTTTGAAGATGGCGACCCAGGCATCGTTTCCGCGCAGCGCGCGGGAATGACATTTACCGACGTACGGTTGGTGGTGCAAGCCCGGGCGTCGTAGTAGGTTGCCCAGTGTGGTACGATACTCCGTATCGTAATTCAAAATTCGACACGGAGTGTCGATCTACACTAGTGTGGCACGACATTCCATGTCGTGATTCGAGTATCGACACGGGGTGTCGACTTACTCTGACTCACTGCTCCAGTAGAGGTATTCACCTTTGCCGAGATTCGCTTTCAGTGGGTTCTCGGCGATGTATCGCCGCAGATACTCAAATTGAATAGAACTCCGCACGAGGTGATCAAACGGTTCCGTCTGCCAGAACGCGCCACGTTTCCCTATTCGTTCGTTGATTAGCTTCGCTGTGTAACGTAGCCAACTCTTCGACTGCTCTCGCTGCGTAGTGCCCTGCCGAAATTGCACCAGCACATGCACATGATTGGGCATGACAACAAATGTATCCACTTCGTAGCGATCTCCATCAAAGTGCAGCAGAGCATCACCCACGATGCGCGCGTTTACCGGGTCGCGTAACACGCACACCCCGTGGCAATCATCCAGAGCCCGGTGCCATGCACGGTCACGCAGGCGGCGAAATTCCCGCTGCAATGGCTGCGGCATACGCTGCAACCAGCCAGCATCATTAAGGGCCGAGGCAGCAACTCCGTGCCGCGACAACCAATCCTCGAGTTCTCTTTGCCATTGCATGACAACCGCACGCGGCATGGAATCAGCCGTGCGAAAAGTGAGGAAAACGGCGACTCCGGGTTGAAACCAGTGTGGCAAGTTGCGATACGTGCGCGAGACTTCGGCCTGCCCGTCAAAAGTGCCGAACTCGACAGGTGTATTTCGTGAGAGCGGTTCCATCGCCACATTTTAAGCTGGCCAATAAGCAATGCAAAGCATTTTCCCAGTGTGGTACGATACTCCGTATCGTAATTCAAAATTCGACACGGAGTGTCGATCTACACTGGTGTGGCACGACATTCCATGTCGTGATTCAGAGTATCGGCACGGAGTGACGAGTTACAATGTGGCACGAGACTCCGTATCGTGATCGTGAAGGCCCATTTCGACACGGAGTGTCGATCTACACTAGTGTGGCACGACATTCCATGTCGTGATTCAGAATTACGACACGGAGTGTCGTACCACTCTGCATTCGATACGGAGTGTCGATTGACAATGTGCAGTCTCGACCTACTCTGTGATCTCTTCCGCCGGTCCGATGCACAACAGCCGCCTTCCCTGGCTGCAGGCCAGTTGCGCTTGGTTGAACCAGAAATTCGTAACACTGCTATAGCCGACATTGGCCACTTGCGAAACCGTTTGCGACCAGTTCACGCAGTTCTGCGAGAGGGCTCCATTTTGATTCGAACCGGTCCAGAAGGGGGTGTTCGCGGGGAGAGGCTGACCAAACTCATTGTATTGAATGGGAGTTTGAATCTGGCCGCTCCATAACTCGACACTGTCATTGGCGATCACTTCGCCCTGCGTGTTGACGATTTGGCCTTGAATCAAGATCCGCTCCGGGGAATTGGCATTCACGGTATTGGTCGAGATCAGCGCACGATAAATTCGCGTGGAACCATCCCAGCCCGGTGTCATGCCCGCAGCATTGGCCCGACGCGTACACTGCAAGTCCGCCGATTCATGGCCACCAAAGTTTGATAAACTTGGGTTGGGCTCTGCACTACCACTGACACTATAGGTCGTATTTGTAATAAAAACTGTATGCTGATATTGAATTGGGGCATCCACAACCAACGGCAAGCCATTATTCTTGGCCGGCAAGATATCGACGGCCGGATTGTCTTCGTGGTGTGCCAACACGGAAACATAGTAAGTCCCGCTCGCCACAGGACCGACAACCACCGACAGCCCGACAACACCTGGATAGGTGGCCACAATACTGGTCAACTCGGGGTCGGTAGCCACCGTCACGTCATAACTGACCGCGCCGAACGACTGCGACCACTCGATAGTGGGTGTGGCCGTGTCGAACGGTTCCAGCGGAATCGTGATATTGAAATCGTAAATTGTATCGCCAAAGGTCCGTTGCCAGATGAGAAAATCGCGGCCATCCACGTCCCCATCCCCGTCGGCATCCCCCTGCGACTGGTCGGCATCCACGCCAAGGCCGTAGTGCTCTTGCCAGATCGCGAGGTCCAACTGATCGATCTCGCCATTGGCATCAAAATCAGCCGGCACATCATAAATCGCCGCCGGAGGCAAATCCCCCCCAGCCGCTTGCGGCTTAGCGGCGACATTCTTATTCCCACAAGTCCCGCCACTCACCAATTCGCCCACGGCCGCGTCGCGCTGCACCCAGGCATTGATCGCCGCCACGGCCGTTTGGTCGAACAGGCCGGTCTCGGGGTTGTAGGCCATCGGCAACCGCTCGGGGCGAACACTCCCCGCGGCCAGGAAGGCAACTTCACCCGGCAGGTCGTCGAGGAACTCGCCATGCAGCACGCCCCCCGGTCCGTCGCCCCCTTCATTGTCGAAGGCGAAGACAATCCGCAGACCGTCAAGCTCCGCCGCCACGTTCGGGTCTTGGAGCGTGGCGACAAGTTTTTGCGTCGCACCACACCAAGTGCCCGCCCCGATCACCAGGGTATTAGCATCAATCGTGATATCGAGAGCCCCGCCACCAGCATCAACCAACCCAATCCCAGCCGCTTGCGGCTTAGCGCTTGATGTCTGCGCGGCCGGTGTCGTCCCACCCCCCACAAGCCAATTCCCCACGGCATCAAATGCGCTTTGATCAAACTCGCCGGTGAGCGAATTAAAAGCCGAGGGGAAACTCTCCGGCCGCACGCTCCCCGCCGCGAGGAAGGCGACCTGCCCCGGCAGGTTGGCGAGGAAGGCTTCGTTCTCCACGCCACCGAGGCCGGTTCCCCCCTCATCACTAAACGCAAACACCAACTTCAATCCGCTGAGCTCCTCAGCCACCCCCGGTGCGGCAAGCGCTTCTTTAAAGGCCGCGCACGCGCTGCACCAAGTCGCCGCACCGATCACGAGCGTGTTCTCATCAAGCACGATGTTCACGGACTGGCCATTGGCATCGACCAGCGCGAGCGGCGAATCCGCCGCAGCGGTACTCATCGTCAGCGTAGGCAGACTGTTTGCTTGTGCCGGCGAAGCTCCACCGACCGAACCGCTCCCAGCGTCTACCGCGATAACCCCCGTCGCCGAAACACTCGTGGCCGCTCCCCCCAGTGTGGCACGAGACTCCGTCTCGTAATTCGAGCCATAACCATCCGAGTCGGAGACTCGGGCTACTCTGTCGAGATCATTCGCGTCGAAGAGCAAGCTGCCAAAGTCATTCGCCAAGCGGGTAAAGAACACATCCGCGGGTTTGAATCTGTTGACTTCGGCGGACTCCTTTACCATACGACCACGGGTGTCGCTGCTGTCTGGCTCGGCAGTTGTCTGCCGTGTCGTAATTGTCGGTTGTATCCAGGGGGTATTGATCGCTAATTCATTCGGCGCAAACGATGACGATCTCGTTGCGCGAGGCACGACGGCAAACGGATCATCTGGCTGGGTGACTTTCGCTTGTGCGAGTGCATCGCTCGATAAGTCGAGACCCAATAGCCCACCAAGCATGAGCGAACTGGGGGGGACCCGTGTTTCCAAGAGTTCGAGCCACAACCGCCGGGAACCCTGGATCTCGTTGATGCGAAGCCGTTGACGGGATGTCTTGTGACAGGAGCTCCGCGCGTCGAGGCGCGCCACCAGAGTTGAGGTGTAATCCGGCATAGAACAGCCCTGAGAGAAAAGGTCTAATTTGAGGCGTCGTCGCAAGTAGTCTGAGTATAACCACTCGCTGTCAAAATTCCGAGCAGAAATAGGGGTAAAATCTGAGTGTAGTACGACATTCCATGTCGTGATTCAGAGTATCGGCACGGAGTGACGATTCACAATATGGTACGAGACTCCGCATCGTGAGCGTGAAGGCCCATTTCGACACGGAGTGTCGAGCTACTCTAGTGTGGTACGAGACTCCGTATCGTAATTGAGAACTCAAATATCGATACGGAGTATTGATCCACTCTGCATTCGACACGGAGTGTCGAGCTACAATGATATTCAAGACTCCGGCGGCACGCGCAGTT
>NZ_CP197427.1:0-12732 GCF_059632245.1 Bythopirellula superficialaquae | reverse complement strand
CTGCTGTCGATCGTAGCCACTGAAACGAGCACGGTCACCTTTCTAAGCATCCCCGGTTTTACCTATGCCGAGGGCGGAGACATGCGATTTCTCCAGATCACCTTTGGGTATATCGTGGGACGCATGTTGGTCATTTGGGCCTTGCTGCCGCTGTATTTTCAAGGACAGTCCTTTACGGCTTATGAAGTGCTGCAGCGTCGCTTTGGAATTTCCTCGCGGCGAGCGACGTCGGTTTTGTTTTTGGTCACGCGGAATCTGAGTGATGCCTTGCGACTCTATCTGACGGCGTTAGCACTCCAGCAAGCCATTGGACTCAACCTGCAAACGTGCATCGTGCTGATGGGTGCGGTCACGATTCTTTACACGGTGCTCGGCGGCGTAAAATCCGTCGTCTGGAACGATTGTCTGCAGTTTTTAATCTACGTCTTGGGAGCGGTGGTTGCCTTAGGGGTGATCATCTCTCAACTGCCAGGAGGATGGCAACAATTCAGTGAGTTCGGTGCCCAGCAGGGAAAGTTTCGTATCTTTGATTTTGATTTCAGCATCGTCAAACCGACGATTACGTTTTGGTCCGGCCTGATTGGTGGCTTGTTCCTCACCGCCGCCACGCACGGCACCGACCAATTAATGGTGCAGCGCTATCTGACCGCCCGCAGCCAACGCGCGGCGGGCTGGGCTTTAGGACTGAGCGGCTTTGTGGTCTGTGCTCAATTCGCCCTGTTTCTTGTGATCGGTGCAGCACTCGCTTGTTTTTATGCAGAGTTTCCCCCCGAAGTACCATTTGGACCCAAGGATGGTGACAAAGTCTTTGCGCACTTTATTGTGCATAATCTTGGCCGCGGACTTGTGGGGCTAACTCTCTCGGCCGTGTTCGCCGCCGCAATGTCGACGCTCTCGGGATCATTGAATTCCTCAGCAACGGCATTAATTAACGATATCTACTTGCCCTTAACCCGCCAGCAGCCCTCTTCCGAGCGAGTCCTCTTCTTGAGTCGGCTCGCCACAATTGGCTTCGGCATTTTGCAGATTGTGATCGCACTCGTCAGCTATCATCTTGGCACATCAGAAAGCACGGTAAATAGTGTTCTAAAAATCGCCGGCTTTGCGTTAGGGCCTCTGCTAGGTTTGTATTTTCTGGGAGTTTTCGCCCAACACGTCAAACAGCGCGCCGCGCTCGGTGGGTTCTGTCTTGGGGTGATCGCTCTTTCCTATATCGCAAGCCAAACAGAACTCTCGTGGCCTTGGTATGCTGGAGTGGGAGCGCTGATGACTTTTCTCGCAGGTGTGGCACTCAGCAAGTTCGTGACCGAGCCACCGACAAACCAGGATGTGAAACATGCTTGAAGTAACGACAACGAAACGGCTTTGTCTTCTGATCCCGGTGCTCACTGGGAGCCTGCTGCTCAGTCAAAAATCGGTTTATGCGGAAAGCAATTCAACGGATTTGCTACTACGCTCGCCGGCTGAACTTGGCTTGTCAGCGAGCCAACTCGACCGCATCGACGACATGGTGGCTAAGGAAATCGAAAACGGCAACATGCCGGGATGCGTGGTGATGATCGGCCGACGCGACGGTATCGCGTTCGCGCGGGCTTACGGACATCGCCAGATCGAGCCTAGTAAAGAAGATATGACGCTCGACACCGTGTTCGACATGGCATCGGTTACCAAGCCCGTAGCGACGGCGACGAGCATTATGTTGCTCGTCGAGCGCGGTTTAGTTCGTTTAAACGAACCCGTGGCGACGTACATTCCCGAGTTTGCACAGAATGGCAAAGAATCGATCACGGTCGAACAACTGCTGACTCATCAAGGAGGCTTAATTCCTGATAACTCGATCAAGGATTACGAACATGGCGTCGACGAGGCATGGAAGCGTATGTGGGCGCTTAAGCCGGTGGAACCAGCGGGGACGAAGTTTATTTACACCGACGTCGGATTTATGACCTTGGGTGAGATCGTGCATCGTGTGACGGGGCAGACGGTTGCCGAGTTTGCCGCCGAGAATATTTATAAACCCCTCGGCATGACCGAAACCGGTTATCTGCCGGACGAAAAATTAAAGAATCGTGCCGCCACGACGGAAAAGATCGACGGCAAATGGCGGCAGGGCGAAGTTCACGACCCGCGGGCCTTCGCGCTCGGTGGAGTCGCTGGCCATGCGGGGTTGTTTTCCACGGCCAACGATTTGGCCAAGTATGCTCGCATGCAACTCAACGATGGCCGCGCGGGCGATCAGCAAGTGATGCATCCCCGGACGATAGCCGAGATGCGTCGCCCACGCACAATCGATGGCAACAAACGCGCCCTGGGCTGGGACAATCGCAGCAAATATTCCAGCAACCGCGGCGATTTGTACAGCGACAAAGCGATCGGCCACGGCGGCTTTACAGGCAACGCATTTTGGATCGACCCCGAGCTCGACCTCTTTGTAATCTTCCTTTCGACGCGCTTGCATCCCGATGGCGTGGGCAATGTGAATCCGCTCGCTGGAAGAATCGGCACCGTGGCGGTGGCGGCGCTTCAGACTGGCGCAACGTCCAGCGAACCATCTTCAACGCCTGCACTCTTGGGTATCGATGTTTTGCAGCAAGACAACTTCGCCGCGCTCAAAGGCCGCCGTGTGGGGTTGATCACCAATCACACGGGCCTCAACAGCGATGGCAAACGGACGGTCGATTTGTTGCACAACGCTCCCGACGTCGAATTGGTGGCGGTCTTTAGTCCCGAACATGGCTTGGAAGGCAAGCTCGATGAATCGAACATTGCCGATACCCGCGACAAAGCCACGGGACTGCCCGTTTACAGTTTGTACAACAAAACCCGCAAGCCGGATCCCGAGCAGTTGGAAGGGATCGACACACTGGTCTTCGACATTCAAGACATCGGCTGTCGGTTTTATACCTATATTTCAACGATGGGATTAGCACTCGAATCCGCAGCCGAACAGGATCTCAAGTTTGTTATCCTCGACCGGCCGAATCCGATTGGGAATTTGACCGAGGGTTCGGTGCTCGACAAAGGAATTAAAAACTTTGTGGGCCATCATGCCATGCCCGTCCAGCATGGCATGACTGTGGGCGAACTGGCCCAGATGTTCGCCGCGGAAAACAAACTCGATGTCGATCTGGAAATTATCAAAGTCAAAAACTGGTCCGGCGAGCAATATTGGGACGAAACGGGTCTCGTGTGGACCAACCCTTCCCCCAACATGCGCAGCCTGACCGAAGCGGTGCTTTATCCTGGTGTCGGCTTGTTGGAGACGACGAATGTCTCGGTGGGCCGCGGCACCGACACGCCGTTTGAAGTCGTGGGGGCACCTTGGATCGACGGCAGGAAGCTGGCCGCGTATCTCAACGACCAAGCGCTGCCCGGCGTGCGATTCTTGCCGATTCGCTTTCAGCCCAACGCCAGCAAGTTTGTCGATGAAGACTGCGAAGGGGTGAACATCATTGTAACCGATCGCGCAGCGTTTCGCTCCGTGCCGGTCGGGTTGGCGATCGCCCTCGGCCTACGCGAACTGTTCCCCGACGATTGGGAGCTGAAAAACTTCAATCGCCTGCTAGGCAGCGAAAAAGTCTTTTCCGCCATCGAACAGGGAACAACGCTCTCCAAACTCGAAGAGCTGATTGCTCCCGAGTTGGAAGAATACAACAAACGACGCCAGGATTTTTTGCTCTATCCCTAATCGTCGTAGGCCGTGAACAAGCTCCGCGCAGTTCCGGCAAAGCACTGTCTGTTCTGCTTCATTGCCGGAACTCGCGTTACTCGTTCCGGCCTACAATCTGATAGGAATACAACAAGCGACGCTAAAAGTTCCTACTTGCTTTAGCTATACAGCCAATAACCCATCACAATCGCGATCACGATTCCCGCCGCGTCGGCCAGCAAACAGGCCGGCAGCGTGTGCCGCAATTTCTTCACCTGAATCGCGCCGTAGTAAACGGTCAAAACATAAAACGTTGTTTCCGAACTGCCCATCAGCAAGGTCGCCACCTTGCCGATGAAAGTGTCGGTGCCATGGACGTCGTAAATTTCCAGCAGCACGCCGCGGGCGCCACTCCCGGAAAGTGGCCGAATCAGCGCGAGCGGAATCAGTTCCAACGATTCGCCGTATTCGCCAAGTCCCATTTTGTTCAGGCACCACATGCCCGCGACTTTGATGTCGTCAAAGGCCCCGCTAACGGTGAAGACCTTGATGATAAACAGGATCGCGACCAGGTAAGGAATGATCATCACGGCGATGCCGAAACCTTCTTTCGCACCCGTGACGAATGACTCGTACATCGGCACTTTTTTGTACCAACCCCACATCAAGATCGTGAGGATCACGAAGGGGATGGCCCACTGGCCGCAAACTTCCATGAGGGCGAAGAAGTCATTCATTCCGACACCTCGCTTTCCGTGTCGGGTGTCTCACTGTTCGAATGCTCGACGGCAAAACGGGGCGATTTGCTCAGGGTCCGCGTGATAAAGATAGCCAAGAGCGTGCTGAGCAGCGTCGACAAAATGATGGGCATTAACGGCCCCACGGGATCTTCGCTCCCCTTGAGTGCCCGATAACCGATCAGCGTAAAAGGAATCAACACGATGCTGCTGGTATTAATGGCCAAGAACATCGCCATCGGATTCGTTGCGGTGTCCTTATGGGGGTTGAGCGTCTGCAGTTCCTCCATCGCTTTGAGGCCAAACGGGGTCGCCGCGTTGTCGAGCCCCAGGATGTTGGCCGACAGGTTCATGAGGATTGCCCCCTGGGCGGGATGTCCGTCGGGCACCTCGGGGAAGAGCCATCGCATCAACGGCCTCATCACTCGCGCCAGTGCCGCGACCATTCCCGAGTCTTGGGCAATTCGCAAGATTCCCAACCACAGGGCCATGAAGCCGATCAGGCCGATGCAGATTTCCACGGCCGTCGTGGCGGAATCCATGATGGCCTTATTCATGTCCTTGCCCATCTCCATCAGATTGCGGTGATCTCTCTGCTCGGCGGTGCGAGCCACGGGGCCAACTGGTGGGGCGTCCCCTTCCGTGGCCACGGAAGCTGGGACTTGGGCAGCCGAATCGCCCTTCCAGCTATTCCAAGCCCCCTTGCCAAATCCATAGACGATGCCGATCACCAGCATCCCAAACCAAATTTTGTTCAGCATGAATCCCGCTTCCCCATGACACTATTTCGAGCCTGCATAACAGTCATAACCCGCGCCGCCATTTGCGGACGTTCTCTAGCTTAGCAAGAGTCATACAAAAAACACTACTAAGCCTCTCGAAAATGCGCACGCCGCCAACTAGAATTGAGCAAGGGCCTGATGTCCTCCTGCCGGGGCTGCATTTTCCTTCGAGCTTTCGCTAAATCCGTATGACGATTGATAAGAACCGTGTTCATCAAGTTGCCGTTCTTGTGGAAACCGAGGACAGCTGGGGGTGCAGTGTCATCCACGGCATCGCCGACTATTCCCAGGACCACGGCCACTGGAATTTGTTGATCGATCCCCGCGACCACGAACAGCGCTCGCTGCTACCCGATCAATGGTCCGGCGATGGGATCATTGCTCGCATCGGCAACCGCACGCAGCTCGATCAAATTCGTAATCGCTCGGAACCCAAGATCAACGTCGATACCGTCTTCGAAGGGCTCGACGGCTTTTACGACGTGATCACCGACGACGAACAACGGGCCGATTTGGCGTTGGCCCATTTGCGCGATCGTGGCTTTGAAGAATTCGCCTATTTCGCGCCCCCCAGTTTGAAATATTCGACGCGCCGTGGCGAAGCATTTATCGCTGCGGTCACCAAAGCGGGTTACCGTTGCCGGGAATACAAACCTGGCTACCGGGTGGGCCGGAAGATTGGTTGGGAAGAGCAGCAACGCCGCGTAAGTCGCTGGCTAAAGTCTTTGCCACGCCCCGTGGCGATTTTTACCGTCGATGCCAACCGTGGCCGACAACTCACCGAGATTTGCTACCTCAGCGGCATTCGCGTCCCCGATCACGTGGCGATTCTCGCCGGCGACACCGACGAGTTGATGTGCAGTGTTTCGACCCCACCGCTATCCAGCATCGCTCTCGCGGGGCGGCGGATTGGTTATGAGGCTGCTGCGCTGTTAGATCGCTTGATGCAAGGTGAAAAGCCTTCACGCAAGACATACAAGATTCCGCCGCAGGGCGTCATCAGTCGGCAATCGACCGACATTCTGGCCATCGACGACGAATCGATGGTCCGCGCCTTGCGTTTTATCCAAACGCATGCGTTTCAGGATATTGTCGTCAAAGACATTCTGAACGAAGTCCCCATTTCGCGGCGGAGTTTGGAGATTCAATTCCAGCACTATTTGGGTCGTTCCCCCGCCGAAGAGATTCGCCGCGTGCGGCTGGAAAAGGGCAAAGAGCTATTGGCCCGTTCTGATTTTTCAATCGGCGAAATCGCCGTCGCCTGCGGCTTCGCCAACACAACCCGCTTCGGCGTAGCCTTCCGCAAACGCTACGGCCAGACGCCGCTCGCCTATCGCAAGCAACTCTCCCGCTCGACGTAAATTTGTCGAGAAACAATTGCTGGGAGGCTCATGGAGAATCAACAGTAGTAGAACGAGATTGTGATCGATCGTCGGTTTTAGGCCGAATTCTCGATTTGAGCTGCCATGTTCCGGCGTCCCCAACTGGTTAGCTTGTGGTTGTCACCCGCTAACGCATAGAATAAGTGGGTTATTCACTCTTCCAGTAGATCGTGCGACCCGTCGCGCGTACTAGGAAATTCATGCGGCTTGCCGATTTCATTGTCTCAAACATCGAACCCATTCTATCAGAGTGGGAATCGTTCGCCCGTAGCATTGTATCCGCTGAGAAAATGAACTCACTGGCTCTGCGGGATCATGCCAGCGACATCCTGCTGGCCACTGTGCGGGATATGCAGTCGCCACAGAGTTCCACGGAACGGACCGCCAAGTCCAGGACTCACTCCACGACCAATGCGGACGAAGGGACCCTGAATGGCGCATCCGAACTGCATGCGATAGGTCGGTTGGGGTCGGGCTTTGACCTGATGGAAGTCGTTTCTGAATATCGAGCACTCCGCGCGAGTGTGCTGCGACTATGGGCCGACAGCGCACCCGACCCACATAAGAGTGCCGTCGATGATGTGACCCGCTTCAATGAATCCATTGATCAATCACTTTCCAAGGCGGTGAGCAGTTACACGCAGCGTGTGAACCAGTCCCGAGATCTCTTTTTGGCGATCCTCAGCCACGACCTCCGTAATCCGCTCAATTCCATCGCCATGTCGGCAGCACTGCTCCCGCATCTGGTTCAACCCGCTCCCGAAACGAATGAGGTGGTCGCCCAGATCGCGACGAATGCCGATGTGATGGGGAGGATGATTCGAGATCTTCTCGATTACACCCGCACCCGTCTAGGGGCAGGGATGCCGGTCAATGTGGCTCCCATGGATCTCGAGGGCCTTTGCAAGGAACTATTCAACGAATTCCGCACGGCCCCACCCGAATCGGATCATTCGTTTCCATTCCACGGGGGACCTTACTGGCCAGTGGGACAGCGACCGCCTGCGGCAAGCCATTTCCAATCTCATGGGCAACGCCATCCAGCACAGCACCCAAAACGCGCTCGTGGAATTGACGGCCAAAGGCGAAGGTCCCAGCGTCACGATCGTCATCCATAACGACGGCTCCGTGATTCCACCGGGAGAATTGGCGAGCATTTTCGACCCGCTGGTAAGAGGCTCAAGCGCCGGGCATCCCAAGCATAACCGTCCCGGCAGCATCGGCCTTTGCTTATATATCTCCCGCCAAATCGCCCACTCACACGGTGGCACGATCGATGTGACTTCCACCCAGGAAGCGGGCACGACATTCACCGTTCGCCTACCACGCGAGTTCGTCAAGGACGTCGGACAGCCGATTCTGGGCGAGAATCAAGTTCGCACGATGTGAATTGAATAAAGTGGGCAGAGTCTTAATTTCACAGTTGGATGCCTACAAAATTTGTGAATGCCAGCCTCAGCCCATGCGCGAATAGTACCGCATGAGCGGCGTTGATGATGCTCCGTGCAGGATAATGGACACGGTCACGGTCACGAGCGTGAGGTGAACAATGTCCTCAACAGGTTCGCCGGAAAGGCCGTGTGCGAGCGCGTAGCTCAAATAGTACATCGAGCCAATGCCGCGGATGCCAAACCATGCTATGTAAGCGCGTTCGAGGTGGGGAAGGTTACTTTTGATAAGAGTTACATAGATCGCGAGGGGGCGTACAACGAAGATCAACAACATCGTCCACCCGAAGATGCGGGCCGAAAACATATCGGCGGTCAGCAACGCTCCGGCAAGAATAACGAGTATCACTTCGGCAAACCGCTCAAGCTGCGCATTAAAGTTGAGCACGGCCTCGGCCATGTAAGCTGGACCAGTGTCGCTGCCAGTTGCCAAATGCTCGGTGTCTGGGTTCCCTGCCGCTTGCCGCATTTCATCGGTGGGAGAAGCGGCATGCGATAATCGTTCGACGCGACGGAGGGCAACACCGGCAGCAAAGACGGCGAGAAAGCCATACGCATGACACCAGAGTGCCACGCCATAAGAGAGGCAAATCAGCCCAACCGCCAGAAAGTTGTCGAGGCCGACGGCTTCTTTATGATGTTTGCGCAGGTAAAGCACCATTCGTGCGACGATCGTGCCAAAGACCGCCCCCACGGCGAGTCCAAAACCGATGGCCCAGACGAGATCGACGGCCCACCATCGCCACCCCATCGCACCGATCTCATGTGCGCCGAGCAGGCCTAACCCCAACATAATGAATGGAAATGCCGTGCCGTCGTTGAAGCCGGCTTCGCCCGTCAAGATAAACCTGAGCCTGTCCGAGTCAGTCGAATTCCTCACTTGAATATCGGAAGCCAACACGGGATCGGTCGGCGCCAGCACGGCGCCGAGAATGATTGCTGCACCGAGTGGCAATCCAAGTCCCAGCACGCCTACTAACGTGAGAAAGCCAACGGTGAGCATCATACCCAAGGTAGCGAGTCTGACCGAGACACGCCATTCGCTGCGATCCAATGGCAGTCGCAGCTGCAATCCTGCGGTAAACAACGAAATGATGACTGCGATTTCTGTGACAATCTCTAGGAACTCGTCGTCTTTAACAAAGTCGAGCCGAATAAGGCCCGCACCCCCGGGCCCGAGCAAGACGCCGAATCCCAGGCAGATAATCGCTGTGCTCAAGGGGGACCGATGGAGAAACGACGAGAGCAGCGCGATTGCGATAAAAATCGCACCCACCGCCACAAACCATGGAACCAGAGTCATAAGTTCTCGCATTCTGCCCTGATGCAGTCAGCTATTTTGTAAGAGGTGCTTCCATCCGCTGCCAACAGTTAGCAGCAAATCGATAATAAATGCTGCAAGCGTCATGCCGACCCGGCGCTTGCCCTGACAAAAGGCGAGATTCGCTGTCTACAGCTTTTTCACGCGGCCAGACGCCGCTCGCCCGTTTAACCTAATTAAAAATCCAACGTTAGCCGCGACGAGTTCGGGCACCGTCGCGCAGTCATCTTGAGGATGTCGCAAAGTATCTTGGCCCTTTACCACCTGTCGAACGATATCAGGCACGAGCGAAAGTTAGTGAGATGTTTGATAGAAAAGGATATTCAATTACGAAAGCTGAAGTAGAATATATTACCTCGGTTAATCACCATTTGGGTGGTATTGAAAATGCCGTGTGGGATCCCAAATCGGGCCAATACAAATTTTGGCGTTTTGGACCTGCCGAAGATCGAAATGGGGTCTGGAAGCCATAATGCGTTGGAGCATTTTAGATGCCGATCCATCACTTGCCATGGACGCCAAGAAGGTTGCTTTTGCTGAAGACGACATTGTAGAGGTCAATACCGGCCAGGCGATTGATCTCTTTAGGCCCGATCCCCAAGCCGGGTTGCTTACGTGTCGATTGACCGCTTCGTCGCGACCGTTAGCGGATGCTGTGTTCTTTACTTGCGCAAATTGGCTTTTGATTAGTAGTAAGGCACTTACTTTAATCCAGCGATTTCGATGCTGCGACGCAATCGTATGGAAGGAGACCATTCTGACTGACCGAAACGACCAGGAGAAAGATCGGTTCCATTTAGCACTGGGCGGAAGTGAAGTTGACGTTTGGGATTATCAGCGATCAGATTTCCACTGGAGAGATGGCGAAACACCAGGAACCCGAGAAGCTGCCGGCTATATGAAAAAGGGTATTGTCGACGCCCGTCAAATGCCAGAGTTAGATTTATTTCTCGCTGAGCAACAAAGCTGGATCGCAACAAAGGCACTTTGTGAGGCGATTACTGACGCAAAACTTGTCGGATTTCGGTTCGAAGAAGTTGGATGAATGCTTACTCACAAAAGTTCATCGACTTAGACGAAAACTGGGTGATCGATCCAGAATTTGACGTCCTGGATTTTGTAGCACCCATGCGGTTGATGCTCGGACACTATCGTAACAATAGCCCCGATGATTCGCCAAACGTGCATCTGGCTGATCTGGCCGGCAATCGAGTTGGCGAGGCATACGGAAGTATAATCTTGCCGTTTGACAAAGATGGAATTGCTTGTATTTGGAAAGCAAAAAAGGGTCGAGAGTCTTTTCCACTCATTCCGCCTCGTGCGGATGTATCCGCGGCCGTCCCCGTGGTTTGAGACGTGATTCCAAGCCCAGTTGCTTTGCCATCCGATCGGTCCTCGTCGCCAAACGGTGTTGTCTCGCAATCGCCTGGGCATGTGGTAAAGTAAATGAGATAAGGTCTTGAAGCAACGCCTGCTTTCAAGCTTCGCACCGCGCTCGGATTAAGAGAGTAATTGTTTCTCCGTCTGAATCGAATAGTTACAAATTGATCATGGGCCGATAATATGCACCCTTCACAGTTTGTTCGACAGATGCTTGCTAAAGGTCAGTCGGATGTCCTGATAGAAATGTTGGACAAAACATCTCAAGTTCTTTTCAATAACCGAGGCGAAGACGAACAAGGTGTTTACCGTTTCGCACAGGTTTTTTTGTTAGACGTTATGAATAGCTTGAAAGCGTTTCCCCCTGACGGTGACATTAATGATGAGAAAGTTCTTTCAGTATGGGCGGAACTTGCGTTCTTTGGCATTAAGAGGGACGATATCAACGACTTCTTAGACAAAGAATATCTATAGCTATTTTGACACCATTACACAGTCAGTATCGCCGATCAGATAACTGCGTATCGAGATAGCAAGAAGTGCAGGTGACAATGGGTTACACTCCATGAAAAAGCCTCTATTACCGTTTTCACGAGACGATTTGTATGGCTATTGCGATATTTGCGAAAACGAGGTGATCTCTCCGCGTTTTCGATACGCTGACGAATCAATCGAAGGCGTTGCCGTTGCCACAACTCTTGACAACGACGTCGTGCTCATTGACGTCGAGTCACTTGCCGAGGTCACTCTCAAGGGGTGGTCAAACGGAACAAGTAGCTTCAGCTATGGACTCTTAGCGGTGCAGGATAAATCGGATAAGGATTCTCTAGTAGGCTTCGTCGATCGCGCAGGTAACTTCGTCATTTCGCCTCGGTACGCTATCGCCCGCGATTTCGATCATCTAGGAGCCACCGTACAGCTTGAACGCGGTGGAGTTCAGCACCGCATCAACCGCCGGGGCGAAGTTATTGGATCAAAATTTCTACAGATAGGCTGGTTCCATCCCCAAGGCAGATTGACCGGTGCTCGCGTCCAATGGGACTACCCCGGTAAAGTTGTCATTAATGAACATGCCGAGCAGATCACGGATGAATTGTACAATCTGGTATGGAAAGAGAATGAAGGACTTATTCCGGTCGTATTCGACGAGGCGACTGTGGGCTGGTTGAACGCTGACGGCGTCGAACTCCGGCGACTTGCGGGCGATGGAATCGGGCATCACTTTCAGGGCGGATTGGTTCCCCTCAAAGAGCGTGACGGAAAGTGGGGATTCATCGACTTGGAAGAAAACTGGGTGATCGATCCAGAATTTGACGTCGTGGATTTTGTAGCACCCACGCGGTTGATGCTCGGTCACTATCGTAACAATAACCCCGATGATCCGCCCAACGTGTATCTGGCTGATCTGGCCGGCAATCGTATTGGCGAGGCATCCGGAAGCATAATCTTGCCATTTGACAAAGATGGAATTGCTTGTATTTGGCGTCCTAACGAGGCTTCAGAATACGGCTTGGACGATAGGAATTACATTAATCTGGAAGGAAACGTTCTGTTATCAACGTGGCTTTAGTTAGCCCGCAGAAAAGATAAGGGGGTCAGGAGTGCTTTACTGATTCTACTGTCTTACATCGACACACGACTATCCAAAGACGGTTCATAGATTCGTGCTATTCGTCCGATTCGTGGTAGCCTTTCCTCCGTGAACTCTGGGCCGCTGTATGGTTTAATGTCTTCACCCCGGCCAAGAATTGTTGTGGCGAAGCACTTCGCAATCGCGATAATGGTGTTCGCCCAACTGTAGGCATGCTCTTTGAAAACTGGATTTGTGGAACGTAATTTTGGAACGCAGTTTCCGTACGTTTTGACCAAAAGTCGACTGCTTTTGGCACGTATGAATTTCGCAAGGGCTTGAACGTTCAGCACTTGTGACATCGCCAAGTGACAAAACCCAGGAGTTTCGTCACCAAAGTTGGGACCCCAGCGTACGGGCGAAAAATCGAGCTTTGCGTGCTCAGGGAGCTGCAAACTACGCA